>JALZJA010000002.1 GCA_030860005.1 Actinomycetota bacterium | reverse complement strand
CGGCTCCGCCAGCGCGTGATCGTTGCCGCCCGCGTGCGCAATCGGCTCCGGACCATCGAGGTTCGTCACGCCCATCCCGAGCTCGTCGATGACTGCGGCGAACCGCTCGTTCGTGCCGTGCAGCTCGCAGATGACCGTCGTCCTGCCGCGGGCCAGCAGCCCGCGCATGCCCTCGACGACGTCGATCTCGGCGCCCTCGACGTCGATCTTGACGACGTCGGGGACGGCCGCGAGCTCACCCGACTCGAGGAGGTCGTCGAGCGCGACCGTGCGAACACTCGAGCGCCGGCACTCGAGCGGGTGCTCGCCGACGCTCGCCAGGCGCGTCCAGAGCGTGTCGGCGACCGTGATGAGCTCGGCCTCGCCGGAACGGGCGGCCGCCGCGGCCTCGATGACGCGCACGTTGGCGAAGCCGTTGAGGGCCGCGTTGCGCCGGATCGCGTTCGCGTTGGCGGGCACCGGCTCGACGGCCACGGCGGATCCGGAAGGCCCGACGAGGCGCGCGGCGATGAGCGTGAGGTACCCGACGTGCGCGCCGACGTCGACGAACGTGCCGCCGCGCGGCAGGCAGCGGCGCAGCGCCTCCTGAACCTGCGGCTCGTGCAGGCCACGGATGACCCCGCCCGCCTGCGCGCTGGAGAGGGAGAGCGAACCGGCATCGAGCCGCAGCCCGTGGCCCGCGCCGAACGGGATCGTGTACGTGCCGCTGCGGACGATCCGCCGTGCCGGCCCGTCCTCGAGCCGTGAGAGCTGGCGCACCGAGAGCACGTTGGTCAGCGCGCGCGCCATGCGCGTGCGCGCGCGGGACGTGTTCCTGCGACCCACGAAACGGATCACGAGAGCTCGCGGTAGTAGATGAGCTGGCCCGCCTCACCCGGCGCCGCGCCCTCGGTGAAGACGAACATCGACACGAAGATCGCCCGGCGTCCGGCGGGCGAGATCAGCTCCGTCACCGTGGGGGCCCCGTATGACGTGCTCCCGCGCGGGGTCTTGATCTCGAGGGGGACCGCGGTGCGCCGCTGCGGATCGACGATGAAGGTCCGCCACGTGCTCCAGTCGCGGGGCACGTACTCGGCCTCCTGCAGCAAGAGCCGCACGCCGTTGAGGTAGATCTCGTCGCGATCGCCGATGCTGCCGCTCGGCGCCGACCGAAAGCCGCTGTGCAGGAGCCTGGCGCGCAGGAAGCGGCGGTCGAGCTGAGGTTCGCTCTGCGGCACCCATGTCTTGAAGTTCTTCAGGACGCCGGTGGCCTGGCGGTCGGAGTCCGGTCGCTTGCGCAACGACTTGAGGTAGTGCAGGCCGACCCTGATGGTCGAGCGCGACAGCTTCCCGCCGCGCAGTCGGGTGGCGATGATGTGCGGCGTTCCCTCCGAGATCGCCGACAGGTGGCGCGGCACCGAGATCTCGCGAGCGGACTGCCCGGCGAGCAGGTCATCGACGCTGGGGTAGTAGCGAAAGCGCAGGCGGATCCGGTTCAGCGGGTTGTAGAGCGGATCGAGTTGGGTGATGAGCAGCGGCCGGTCGATGAGGTCGCCGATGGCGTACTTCTCGTAGGCCACGATGACGCTGCCGCCCGGGAGCATGCGGATCGTCGCGTGCGACGCGTCGGAGTCGAGCACGGCCGAGTGCGTCCAGTGCATGAGGTCCGTCGAGGTGGCGACGTGGACGTCGTATTGGCCGTTGCCGGCCGAGTGGTACACGCCGATGTAGCGGCCGGCGACGGGCACGACCTTGAGCGTGTCCAGCGCCTTGCCGCGGTCGTCGAGCGCGGCGAAGCGGTGTGCGGTGCTCGACACGCCCGGGCCCTCCACCACGTCCTTCAAGAGCTGGCGCGCGGCCGCGCGCTGCTGTGCGCCGGGCGCGGCGGCCGCCGCCGACGCGAGCGTCGCCATGAGCAGCGCCGACAGGCACAGGGCCGCCGCCGCAGCCCGCGGCGCACCACACAGCTTGCAGGTGTAGGTGATGCTCATGCTTGGACATCCGTGCCGTGCTCTGGGATCCGTGTGCACCGTACCGAACGGCCCAGGACCGCGTGGAATCGACGCGATCTGCCCTCCAGGCGGACGGACGGCGACCCGCGAAGTCCTGTCGTTAGGGTGGCGGCCGATGGTCGATCCCCCCGACGAGCTCTACCTCATCGACGGCAACTCGCTCGTGTATCGCGCGTTCTTCGCGCTACCCGAGTCGATCGCGACGTCGACCGGCTTTCCGACGAATGCGATCTTCGGCTTCGCCTCGATGCTCGTGAAGATCCTCACCGAGCACGGCACGAAGCCGACGGTCGTCGTGTGGGACGCGGGCGCCAGCGGGCGCAAGGAGGTCTACGCCGACTACAAGGCGCAGCGCACGTCGCGGCCCGACCTGCTCAAGGAGCAATGGCCACACTTCGAGCCGCTCGTGGAGGCGTTCGGCTACACGAACGTCCGCCTCGACGGCTTCGAGGCCGATGACGTCATCGCGACGCTCGCCGAGCGCGCCCGCGAGCAGGGACTTCCGGTCGTGATCGTCACGGGCGACCGCGATGCGTTCCAGCTCATCGACCCCGACGGGCTCGTGACGGTCATGGCGACCTCGCGCGGCATCACCGACACGAAGCTCTACGACCACCAGGCCGTCATCGACCGCTATGGGATCGAGCCCGAGCTGATCCCCGACTTCTACGGGCTCAAGGGCGACACGAGCGACAACATCCCCGGCGTCCCGGGGATTGGCGACAAGACCGCATCGCAGCTGCTGGCGCAGTTCGGCGATCTCGAGACAGTGCTCGCCTCGATCGACGAGATCTCCGGCGCCAAGCGCAAGGAGAACCTCGTCAACCACGCCGACGACGCGCGCGTGTCGAAGGTGCTGGCGACGATGCGCCGCGACCTGCCGGTCGATCTCGACGTCGCCGAGGCGGCCGGGCGCGAGCCGGACCGGTCGCGGCTGCGCGACGTGTTCCGCGAGTTCGAGCTGCGCGACCCGCTGCGCCGGCTCGAGGAGTTCCTCGGCGCCGAAGAGGCCGCGCCCGCACCCGAGGCGTCGACGACGCTCAGCGCGCCCGTGCGGGCGGGATCGCTCGCGGAGGTGTCTCGCGTGGAGGGCGACGAGCTCGTGCTCGCGGTACGCGCGCCGGAGGTGCCCGAGGGCGAGCTGCTGGCGCTCGACAGCGCGTGGCGCTTCGCGGTCGCCGGCGCCGAAGAGGTGCTGACGGGGACGCTCGACGATCCCGCGCAGCTCGTCGCGGCGACCGGCGACCGCTGCGTCGTCGCGCATGACGCGAAGGCGCTGGGGATCGTGCCGCCCAGGCTCGTCCACGACACGCTGCTCGGCGCCTACCTGCTCGAGCCCGCCCGCCGCGGCTACCCGCTGCGCGAGCTGCTCGAGGAGCGCGGGCTGGCGGCGGCCGTCGAGGACGACCTCGCGGCGGAGGCGCTCCTCGTCGGCCGGCTCGCGGCCTGGCAGCGCGAGCAGATCGTCGAGCGCGAGCTCGTGACGGTCATGGAGCAGATCGAGCTGCCGCTCGTGCCGGTGCTGCGGCGCATGGAGGTCGAAGGCGTGCGGCTGAACACCGACCGCATGCTCCAGATCAGCACGCGCGTGCGCGAGGAGGTGCGCGCGCTCGAGCTCGAGATCTGGCGGCTCGCCGGCACGGAGTTCATCATCGGCTCGCCGCAGCAGCTCGGCGAGGTGCTGTTCAACAAGCTCGACCTGTCGCGCAAGAGGCGCGGCAAGACCGGCTTCTCGACCGACGCCCGGGTCCTGCAGGCGATTCGCGACGAGCACGAGATCATCCCGCTCATCGAGCGCTGGCGCGAGCTCAACCAGCTCGACAAGACGTACTTCTCGGTCCTGCCGCAGCTCGCCGCCGCCGACCCACGCTCGCGCATCCATACGACGTTCCTGCAGGCCGCCGCGACGACCGGACGGCTGGCCTCGACGGATCCGAACATGCAGAACGTCCCGATCCGCACCGGTCTGGGCCGCGAGGTTCGCGGCTGCTTCGAGGCCGCGCCGGGCAACGTGCTGCTCAGCGCCGACTACTCCCAGATCGAGCTGCGGGTGCTGGCCCACATCGCCGACGAGCCCGTGCTGAAGGAGATCTTCGTGCGCGGCGAGGACGTCCACGCGGCGACCGCCTCGGTGGTGTTCAAGACCGCGCCCGAGGAGCTCGATCTCGGCCAGCGCTCGAAGGCCAAGATGGTCAACTACGGGATCGTCTACGGCCTGAGCGACTACGGCCTCGCCGATCGGCTCGGGATCCCGCGCGAAGAGGCCAAGGCGTTCATCGACGCCTACCTCGAGCGCTTCGGAGCCGTCAGGGAGTTCATCGACTCGACGATCGCGAGCGCGACGGCCGAGGGGCATGTGACGACGCTGTGGGGACGGCGCCGCCAGATCCCCGAGCTCAAGGCGCGCAACTGGCAGGTGCGAACGCTCGGCGAGCGACTCGCGGTCAACACCGTCATCCAGGGCACCGCTGCCGACGTCATGAAGCTCGCGCTCGTGCGCGTCGACGCGGCGCTGCGCAACTCCCTCGCGCGCCCGATCCTGACCGTGCACGATGAGCTGCTGTTCGAGGGCCCGCCAGCCGACGTCGAGGCAGCGCGGGAGCTGATCCGGCGCGAGATGTGCGCCGTGTGGGAGCACGACCCGCCGCTGGCGGTCGACATCGGCGTCGGCCCGACGTGGATGGAGGCGAAGTGATCGTGGCCCCCCTCGGAACGTTCGCGCAGACCCACTGATGGACCGCGGGCTGGCCGTCGTGCTGACGGCGATCGCCGGCGGCCTCGTCGCGATGCAGGCGCCGATCAACTCGATGCTCGGCCGCTCCGTCGGGACCTTTCAGGCCGCCTTCGTCTCGTTCACGATCGGCACGCTGATCCTCGCGCTGATCGCCGCGCTCGCCAAGGGCGGCCTCGGTCAGGTCGGCGAGGCGCGTCACCTGTCCTGGTACTACCTCACCGGCGGCCTGCTCGGCGCCGCCTACGTCACGACGATACTCGTCACGGTCCGCTCGCTCGGCGCGGGCGGCGCCGTCGCCGCGACGATCACCGGCCAGCTCACGATGTCGCTCATCATCGATCACTACGGCTGGCTGGGCGTCAACCGCGACCCGGTCGACGCGCTGCGGCTCTTCGGGGTCGCGCTGCTGGCGGTCGGGACGTACCTCGTTGTGCGCGACTGAGGCCGGCCCAGGTGCCTACGCCGCCACAGGCGGCCGCGCCGGCCGTGGCTCCCGCGCCGCTTCCAGCGCGAACTGCGGCGGGCAGATCTCCAGGTAGTTGCGAAACGACCAGTCGACGAAGCCCTGGAAGTCGAGCGCGCGCAGGCCGAGCGGCAGCAGCCGCGTCGGCGTGATCCGGCCGACGAGGTGCTGGACGCGCAGCAGCCAGCGGTACTGCCACTCATGGTCGTCGGAGAAGGCACCGTAGCGCTCGAGCGCCTGCTCGCGCGTCTGGCGGCCGGCGAGCACGTCGCGCAGCTCGCGCCCCAGCGCCAGGCCGAAGTAGAAGGCCGGGCGTATGCCCTCGGCGGTCGTCGGCAGGCAGTGGCCCGCGCTGTCGCCGACGAAGAAGATGCCGTCCTCGACGGCGGGGCGCAGCTGGTGCGGGATCCAGTTGCCCTGCCAGCGCTCGGCCGGCACGCCAACGTCGGAAGCGAGCCTGACGGTCGGCTCCTTGACGTGGTCGCGGGGATCGAAGGAGCCGACCCCGACGCGCAGCTCGCCGTCGGCCGGGAACGACCACGAGTAGCCGCGGCGCACGTACTTCGGATCGATCCACAGCTCGAGGTCGGAGGCGGCCTCATGGGGGTGGACCTCCAGCCCGCGCGACAGGCGCGCGTTGGGCGGCTGCACGTTCGCGCCCGCGCCGAGGATTCGCCGCCATCCGAGCGCGTCGACGACGAGCGGCGCGCTGAGGTCGCCGCGGTCGGTGTGGACCTCAAAGCCGGTCCGGCCCTCGACCTTCGCCGTCTCGAACTCGGCCTCGCCCTGGTCGCGCAGCAGCGCGCAGATCGTGCGGTAGTCGAAGGTCGAGAACGTCCACGGCAGCGTCCAGCGCAGCGTCCGTCCGGGGACATGGATGACGAGGTCGGAGAAGGTCTGCTGGACGGAGTCCATGAGACCGAGGTGCTCGAGCCATTGCGTCGGGGCGGCGCAGGCGCTCGTCTGACGCTCGCCCACTTCGTAGCGGTCGATCATCATCACGCGCGCGCCGCTACGAGCCAGCTCGCGCGCGACGGTCAGACCCGCGAAGCTCGCGCCGCAGACGAGCACGTCGTAGGCACCCGTCAGAGGGGTGCGCTCGTTTCCCCGCTTCGTGGCCCGAACCGGCATCGCGGTGGGATTGTACGGACGACCTGTACTAACCTTGCCCGTTACACATGACCACTGTTACCGAAGCTGCACCGGAAGCGAAGGTCGTCGAAGGCTCTGACGGCCTGCTGCTAGAGATCGACGGGCAGATCGTCCCGAACTACGACGCCGCGTTCGCTCACTTCGAGGAGGGCGAGGTCGTCACCGGCATCGTCGTCCGGATCGACAACGACGAAGTCCTCGTCGACATCGGCTACAAGAGCGAGGGGGTCATCCCCTCCAACGAGCTTTCCATCCGCAAGGCTGTCGACCCGCACGACGAGGTCGAGCTTGGCGAGGAGGTCGACGCCCTCGTCCTCACCAAGGAGGATCAGGACGGCCGCCTGATCATGTCCAAGAAGCGCGCCCGCTTCGAGAAGGCGTGGCGGCGCATCGAGGC
>JALZJA010000642.1 GCA_030860005.1 Actinomycetota bacterium | reverse complement strand
GCCTCCGACTCGGCCATCGCCTCGCGCTTGGCGCGGACGCTCTCGCGCGCGAGCTCCCAGCGCGCCTCGATCGACTGGCGCTCGAGCCGCTCGTGCAGCTCGGCCGCCTCGGCTTGGCGCTTGAGGGGCCGCAGCCGCGAGCGCGCCTCGCGCTCGACATCCAGCGCGCGATCAAGGTTGTCCTGCGTGCGCTCGAGCTTGAGCTGCGCGCGGCGGCGGCGCTTGCGGTGTTTGCCCAGGCCGGCGGCCTCCTCGATGAGCAGGCGGCGGTCGCGCGGCTTGGACGTGACGATCGTCTCCACGCGCCCCTGCGACACGACGGAGTGCATTTCCTTGCCGAGGCCGGTGTCGGACAGGACCTCGAGGATGTCGACGAGACGGCAGCGCGCACCGTTGAGCCGGTACTCCCCCTCTCCCGAGCGGTCAAGACGGCGGAAGATCGAGATCTCGCCCATCGGCACGTCTACGGCCCCATCGGAGTTGTCGATGACGATCTCGACCTCGGCCGCCGCGCGCGCCTGCACGCCGCGGCCGCCGCCGAAGATGACGTCGCGCATCGACTGGCCGCGGACGGCCAGCGGCGACTGCTCGCCCATCGCCCACAGCACCGCGTCGGTGACGTTGGACTTGCCCGACCCGTTGGGCCCGACGATGACGGATACGCCCGGCCCGAAATCGAGCTGCGTGCGATCCGGAAAGGACTTGAAGCCCTTGAGCGTGATCGAGCGCAGATGCACTAGCGCTTCCTCGCGTCTGTCCGCGTGCAGGGGCGGGCCGCAGGCATCACCGGGTCACGTCCACGCCTCGTCGGGTGGCTCGGGCTCGTCGGGGTGGAGCGTCTCCAGCGCGATCCGGGCGGCCTCCTGCTCGGCGTGCTTCTTGGAGCGGCCCACGCCACGCCCAACCGGTGCGCCGCCGACGGACGCGACGACCTCGAACGTGCGGTCGTGCGGCGGGCCCTCCTCCGCGGCGACCTCGTACTCGACGGTCTCGGCGCGCCGTGCCAGGCGCTCCTGCAGCGTGGACTTGAAGTCGACCGGGTGCAGCAGCGCGTTTGAGATCTCCGGCTGGAAGGCCTCGACGACCGCCTCGGCGGTGCGCTCGTAGCCCGAGTTCAAATAGCAGGCGCCGATCACCGCCTCGATGACGGAGGCCAGCACGCGCTCGGTGTCGACGAGCGACTCGACGCTCTGGCCGATCCCGTGCGGCGCCGAGGCACGCAGCAGGTCCGGCACGCCAAGACGCTCGGCGACCGCGCGGCACGAGACGCCCGACACGCTCTGCGCGCGGATCTTCGTCAGCCGTCCGGCGCCGAAGCGCTCGGCCTCCAGACGTGGATAGAGATGCGACGTCAGCGCGAGGCTGAGCACGGAGTCGCCGAGAAACGCCAGGCGCGTGTAGGAGTCGCTGCGCCGCTCCGTCCACGACGCGTGCGTGAACACCTGCCGTTGCAGGTGCCCTGGCAGTTCCTCGAGCAGTTTGGTGAGGAGCTTCAGGATTCAGAGGTTTCGCGGGCGCCAGCGTTCACCAGGACGAAATCGACCGCCTGGCCGACCGTGAGGATCTTCGCCGCCTGCTCGTCGGACATCTTCACGCCGTAGGAGTCCTCGAGCTCCTGCACGAGCGTGTAGAGGTCCAGCGAGTCGGCCCCCAGGTCGGCCTTGAAGCGCGTGCTGTCATCGATCCGTGCGGGATCGACCTCCAGCTCGTCGACGAGGTGACTCTGGACGAGCGCGAACACTTCCTCTCTGGTCATGACGCCGATACCGTAGAGCCGTCCTCGGACATCGCCGCACCCGGCTTGCGCAGCGCGCCCGCGCGCTCGAGCGCGTCGTGCGTGCGTCCGACGACATCGCCGTTGACGCCGCGCGCCGCGAGCAGGATCGCCTGCTCGAAGCCGCGCGCCGTGAAGCGCCCGTGCCCGACGACGCCGAGCTTGCGCAGGCCGAGCAGGTAGGCGCCGCCGGCGACCTCCGGATCGATCTCGTCGCGAAAGGTGCGCAGCGCGGGCTTCATCAGCAGCCCGCCCGCCTGCGCGCGCCTGGATGAGTTCGCGGTCGCGCGCAGCAGCTCGAGCATCTTGTCCGACACGCCCTCCATGACCTTCAGCGCGACGTTGCCGGTGAAGCCGTCCGTCACGACGAGGTCGGCACGCCCCTCGGTCAGCGCGTGGCCTTCGATGTTGCCGATGAAGTTCAGCTCGCTCGACGTGCTCAGCCGCGCGTGGACGTCGAGCACGACCTGCGTGCCGCGCGTGGCTTCCTCGCCGACCGATAGCAGCGCGATGCGCGGCTCGGCGACGCGGTGCACGATCTGCGCAAGGGCGGCGCCCATGTACGCGAACTGCACGAGATGCTCGGCGCGCACCTCCGTGTTGGCGCCCACGTCGACGAGCGTGACCGGGGCTCCCGGGACCGGAAGCAGCGCGGCGAGCGCCGGGCGCAGGATCCCGCGATCGCGCTTGATGTTGAAGAGGCTGGCGGCGAGCGCCGCCCCGGTCGAGCCGCCCGACACGAGCGCGTCGGCTTCGCCCGCGGCGACGGCCCGGGTGGCGCGCACGATCGACGCCTCGGGGTGCGCACGCGCCGATGCGGCCGGGTTGGATGTCTTGGCGATCGACAGCGGCGCGTCGATGACCTCGATGCCGGGTCCCGCCGCACCGAGCTCGGCGGCCGGGCCGAAGAGCAGCACGCGCAGTCCCTGCTGGGCCGCCAGCGTCGCACCGGCGGCCACCTCGGCGGGGCCGTGGTCGGCTCCGTTGGCGTCGACGGCGATGATCGGGATGCGACGCAGCGGATCGCGTCCGCGGGCACCGCGGTCGCTGGGAGCATTGCTGCGCCGCGCCGGCATCCGCCGGCTGTTCCTAGTGCTCGTGGTCGTGCGTCGGGGGCGCGACGACCTCACGGCCGGCGTACGTGCCGCAGACCGGGCAGACGCGGTGCGGGCGGCGGGGGCTGTGGCACTGCGGGCACTCGTTGTAGGACGGCGCAGCGATCTTGTGCTGGGCGCGCCGCTTGGCGGTGCGGCTGTGCGACTGCTTCTGCTTCGGAACGGCCATGACTGCGCAAGGCTAACAGGAGGACTGCGCCAACAGCTGGCGAAGCATGTCGTCGATGACCGAGATCGAGCTTGATCCGAACCTGCTCGTCACGCTCCAGACGCTCGAATCGCATGCCGTCGAGTACGTGCTCGTCGGCGAGGTCGCCGAGTCGATCCACAACGGCGGCGGCTTCATCTCGGGCTTGGCGGTCGTACCGGGCAGCTACGGACGCAACGTGGACCGCCTCGCGTCGGCGCTCAAGGCGCTCGACGCGCACATGAGCAACGGACAGCGGGTCGACTTCCGCGTGACGGACCTGCGCGCGGCGTCACCGTGCACGTTCAAGACGCGCTACGCCGACGTCCGGCTGGACTTCGCGCCCGGCGGGACGAACGGCTACCCGGACCTCTTCGAGGACGCGGGTCGCCACCGTCTCGCCCCTGGCATCAACCCGCACGTGGCGTCGCCATCGGACCTCGACCGCATGGACGGCTGGGCGCGCAAGAGCTCGCATGGCTCGGTACCGCCGGCGGTGGCTCCGGCCGTGCTGCCACCCGAGCCGAAGTACCACGCCGCCGACATCCCGCCCGCCCGCGCGCCGAGCGTGCTGCCTCCCGGGATCGACGACTTCGCCGAGCAGATCCGGGCGCGGCGGGCCAGTCGCGCGTAGTCGGTCCCCGTCGACCTCGAGCGCCGGAGCAGCCGGCGCTGCCTGCCCCGGGCGAGACGTCGCGCTTGATCCTGCCCAGCGTCCGGTCAGAGGCGATCGGACGCCCGCAGGTTGCGGCTACACAGCGCGGTGGCCAGCGTTGCGGCAGCGAAGAAGCAGATCACGATGGCGGCAAGGGTGAGCCACGGGACGGAGAGCGTGATCAGGGGGACGCGCAGGCCGGCCGCGACGATCGGTGGCAACGCGATTGCGATGGCGAGCGCGCAACTGAGGCCGACGAGCAGCGCCGTCTCGAGGTTGAGAACGTCCCTGGCCCAGCGGCGGGACAGTCCGATCGCGACGAGGGCGCCGAGATAGCCTCGCAAGCTGGATGCCTGTGCGAGCGCGACGGCGTAGACGGTTGCCATGGCGAGCAGGCCTAAACCGAGGACGGCGGCGGAGAACGCGGGTGGCACCTCCGCCGGCTCCGGGGCTCGGTAGCCGGCGATGTGGGCCGAGTCGTACCCGGCGTCGAGCGCCACGCGCTCGGCACCCGCCGCGGCGCGGGCGTCCAGTCCGGTCAGCACGCGGTCCGCGTGCGATCGCGGGAGCTTGAGCCGGTCGGCCGTCGAGTTCAGGACGATTCCCTCCGCCCTTTCCTCCCAGCTGGGCTCAAATGCTCCCGCGGTCGTCTTGATCGGGACCGTCCGTCTCCGCGTCCCGCTGGCGCTGTCTTGCGCCTCGAGCCGGCGGGTCTCGTCGCCCTGTCCCGCCCAGACGAGCAGCCCGCCGCGCGCGAGCGTCGCGCGCTGGTCGGTGGTCAGGCCGTTGTTGCTCAGCCGCGCGGCGTCGGAGGCGGATTTCACCGAGAGGATCAGGCCGAACTCCTCGCCGTCGAGGTCGACGCTGACGTCGTCCGTGCCGAGCTCGTCGACTTGGATCGGCGGGTCCTTGGGCTCGAGGCGATCGACGACGCGGCGCACGAGATCGGCGGGGGGCCCCCTGGGGTCTGCGTAGGGGCTGCTGATGAGCACCTGCCCTGGCGCCACGTCGGAGACCTCGGCCTTGGCGTCCGAGGTGATCAGGGTGTCAAGCAGCGTGACCATCCCGAAGGCAGGACCGAGGCACGCCGTGAGCAGCGCGACGGCGATCAGCGAGCGTCGCGGATCAAATTGCAGCTGGCGGCCTGCGAGCCGACGTCGGGGGCCGGTGGTGGGAAGCCGCCGCACGACGAACGCGACGATCTCGGGTGTGATCAGCGTCACGAGCGCCGTGAGCGTGCCGACGAGGATCATGGTCTTCTCCACGGAGTCAAGCCCGACCACCTGCCAGATCGCCGCCGCTGCGGCGAGCGCGGCCAGCGCGTGACGCGCATGGCTCGCGGAGCGAGGCCGCGGCACGGCGGACAGCAGCGAACGGGTGCTCGAGCGGCGCTGGACGACGACGGTGTGCAGCGCGACGGCCAGGCAGGCCAACGCGACAAGGCCTACGATCTTGAGGATCGGGCCGCTGACCGAGGGGACCGGCCCGAGTGGCCGGCTCAGCGCGGCTTGGGCCAACGGGCGCCCGACGATCCCGAGCAGCGTCCCGATCGCCGAGCCTGCGCAAGCGGCCGCCACGGACCAGGCAGCGCCTGCCAGCAGCACGGCCGCCGACGCATCGCGCGCGCTGATGCCGACCGCGCGCAGGATGCCGAGGTTGCGACCAAGCCGGCGGTTGTTGAGGCCGAAGGCCGCGAACGCGGCGAGTATCGGCAGCAGCAACGACGGGAACCGGTAGGCCAGCGGCAACCGGTCGATCCAGCTACGGCGCTCGCCGGCCAGTTCGGCGCCGCGCGTCCTCAGCTCGGTCCGCAGCGCCTCCGTCAGTGCGGTCGCCTCGCCGGCGCCTTTCCTGGGAGCGATGACGGAAGCCAGCGCGCGCATCGCGCGATCGGCATCTCCACCACGCCAGAGGATCGCCGGCGACGCCATCAACTCCGGGTACTTCTCGCTCAGGCGCCGGCTGGCGAAGCCGTCCCATGTCCCGGGCGCGGCGAGGATCCGCGCCGAGTCGGTGGCAAAGCGGTCGTGCACGTGTCCGACCACACGGAGCGTCGCGTTGCCCGACAGCACAGGTAGCGCGCGACGCGGACCCGTCGCGTCCGACACGGCGGCGCTGACCACGACCTCCCCCGCAGCGGCCGGCCAGCGCCCTGAGCGAAGCGCGTAGCGATCTGGAAACGGCTCAGAGGCCCACGGTCCCTCGACGAACACCGTGATGGGCGCATCGACGACCGCCGGGAAGACCTCGTCGAGCGACTCCAGCAGGGCGACCGGGCGGCGCGCCCCAGCCTGACGCAGCGCGCGGCGCACGTCATCGAGGCGGCGGGTCTGGCCGGGCGCAACATCGATGCGGCCACCGAGGTCCAAGCGACTCGATGACGCGCCGAGATCGCGCTCGACGATCTGGGCGCCCGACAGATGGAAGCCCTCCTGCGTGACGAGGAAGAGCATCAACATCGCGGACACGACCGCGACGATGCCCGCCGAGCGTCGCATCGGCCGGGTGCGCATGAACCGGCGGGCCAGGCGCGCCCACAAGTGAACCCGCGAGCCGGTCACCGCGCATCGACGCGCGTGGGCGTGCCGTCATGCAGTTCGTAGACGACGTCGGCGAACTCGCGGCTCATCAGCTCGTGGGTGGCCAGCACGACCGTCGTGCCCTCGTCGCAGATGCCGCGCAGCAGCTCGAACAGCGCGCGCGAGTTCACCGAATCCAGCGCCCCCGTCGGCTCGTCGGCGAGCAGAATCCGGCGCCCGCCCATGAGCGCCCGCGCGATGCCGACCCGCTGGCACTGGCCGCCCGACAGCTCAGCCGGAAAGCGCTCCTCCAGGCCGGCCAGCCCGACCCGCTCCAGCTCGGCCCGCGCTGTCTCCCGCGCCCGCGCGGGAGACATGCCAACCGCCTCGAGCGGAAGCATCACGTTCTCCACCGCGCTGAACTCCTCGATCAGGTTGTGATCCTGAAAGACGACCCCAACGCGTTGCAGACGCATGCGAGCGCGCTGATCCTCGTCCATGGCTCCGACATCGCTGCCGTCGACGACGATCGTCCCGCTGGTCGCCGCGTCGAGGCCCGCTATCAGATTCAGCAGCGTCGACTTCCCGGACCCGCTCTCTCCGAGCAGACACGCGAAGGTCCCCGCCTCAAGGACGAGATCCGCCTCCCGGACCGCCCATACCGGCTCCGGAGAGGCCGCAAAGCAGCGACCGACAGCCCTCAGGGCCAATGCTGGCGTGTGATGAGAGGCGGCGACGGGCACGTCGGTTATCGACGGCACGATAGCTCTCACGAACACGCCGACGTGCTGAAGCGGCGGGCGACGGTCATCGCTCAGTCCTCATGTGGGGGTGGACATCGGCGAGGCGGGATCCTCGCCTGCAACACGGCAAGGGCGGGGTCCCGCCTCGACATACGCGCGCGGGCTCTCGGAGGTCCGGTTCCCCTGGCTACTTGCGGCAGAGGCGGTTCATCCGCCACGACGACAGCTCGTCGCTCGGGAAGACATGCAGGTTGGCCTTCTGCTTCTTCCTTCTCATGTTGTTGCACTTGCCGCCGCCATTGGCGTTGTAGTGCCAGGCGCCATTGCGACGAGTCTTGTTCTCCCATGAATCCGTCTTGTCGTTGGCGCCCTTCGAGACGTTCGACAAGCCGGTGCCCGGGCCCTTGGTACCGAGCAAGCCGTAAAGTCGTTGTGGTCGTAGATGCACGCGCGGTTCTTCGGACACAGATTGCTCCCGGCCTCGACCATTCCCGCGGCCAGCACGCCGGAACCGACCAAGGACCGTCCACGCGCTCCCGCCACCGCGGCCCCGTCAGCGGCTCAGTCGAGCTTCAGCTCCGACAGCTTCGCCCAGCGCGGATCGGGCGCGCGCTCGTGGGCGTGGCCCGGGCCGGCGTCGTTGAGGTTCTCACCGCACTCCGGGCACAGGCCCGCGCACTCGTCGCGGCACAGCAGCTGGGCCGGCAGCGCGAGCGCGAGCGCCTCGCGCGCCCACCCGCGCACGTCGAGCTCCTCGTCGGCGACGTACGGGCTTGACAGCTCGTCGCCGCCGCCCGGCTGCTCGACCTCGCGCGCCTCGACGGCGATCCGTGGCAGCGCCGGCTCCAGGCAGCGCATGCAGGGCCCCTCGAGCGAGGCGTTGAAGCGCAGCCGCAGCGCGTAGCCGCCGCGCGTCATGCACGAGATGTCGAGCACGACGGAAACCACCGCGGGCACAACCGCGTAGGTCTCGGCGGCGAACGTCAGGGGATCGAGCGCGACCTCGAGCTCCAGGCGGCGTCCCTCTCCGGAGGTGAGCCGCAGAGCACCGAGATCGAAGCTGTCGGTGCGGGCCGGCATGGCCCGTCCAGGCTAGCGCCCCGCTCGGGTGTGCTTCAGTCGCTGGCCAGCTCGCGCTTGACGATCTTGCCGGTCGCGTTGCGCGGCAGCTCGTCGAGGAAGGCGACGTCGCGCGGCACCTTGTAGCGGGCGAGGTTCGCCTTGACGTGCTCCTGGATGTCCGCCTCGCCGAGCTTCGCCTGCGGCGCCTTGACGACGAACGCCTTCAGGCGCTGGCCGAACTGCGCGTCGTCGACGCCGATGACGGCCACCTCGTCGACGCCTTCCAGGCGCGCGATCGTGTCCTCGACCTCGCGCGGGAAGACGTTCTCGCCGCCCGAGACGATCATCTCGTCGTCGCGGCCGTCGACGAACAGGCGCCCCTCCTCGTCGAAGTGGCCGACGTCGCCTGAGGACAGCAGGCCGTCGACGCCCGCCTTGCCGCCACCGCCGGTGTAGCCCTCGAAGACGAGCTCGTTGCCGACGAAGATGCGGCCCGTCTCGCCGGGATCGACCTCGCTGCCCTGCTCGTCGTACAGGCGCACGATCGTGCCGCGCGGCGGGCGGCCCGCCGTTCCCGGCGCCGCGCGCAGGTCGGCCGGCGTGGCGACGGTCGCCCACGCGACCTCCGTCGAGCCGTAGAGGTTGAACAGCACCTCGCCGAACGTGTCCATGACGTTGCCGGCGAGCTCGCCCGGCAGTGCCGAGCCGCTCGCCGCGATGACGCGCAGCCGGCTGTGGTCGCAGTCGCCGATGACCTCGCCGCCGAGCTCGAGGATGCGCTGGAGCATGACCGGCACGACGACGAGCGCCGTGCAGCGATTCTCGTCGAGCGCGCGCAGCGTGTCCTGCGGATCGAAGTGCCGGCGCAGCACGAGCGTCGACGCCAGCCCGATCCCGAGGATGAAGTGCACGAGGCCCCAGGAATGAAACATCGGAGCGGCGATGAGCGTGCGCTCGCGCCCGCGCAGCGGAATCTTCGAGAGCAGCGCGGCAATGGGATCCAGCGACTCGGGCTGCTTGCGGTTCGCCCCCTTCGGCGAGCCGGTCGTGCCGCTGGTGAGGATCACGATGCGGCCCTTCTGCTCGGGCGGGACCGCAGCGCTCGGGTCGCCGCGCTCGATCAGCTCCGAGAGCAGGGTCGCGCCGGCGAGCTCGCCGCCGTCCGACCACGCGACGTAGCGCCGCAGATCACGGGCGGCCTCGTCGACGAGCCCCGCGAACTCCTCGTCGTAGACGATCGCCACCGGCTTCTCGCGCGCGCAGACGTCCGTGATCTGCGGGCCCGCGAACGCCGTGTTGACAAACAGCGCGTGGGCGCCGAGCTTCGAGCACGCCACGGTGGCGTCGACGAAGCCGCGGTGGTTGCGACACATGATCGCGATGTTGTCGTCCTCGCCGAGGCCGTCATCGCTCCAGGCGTGCGCGAGCGCGTTCGTGCGGCGATGTACCTCGGCGAACGTGAGCTGCCCGAGCTCGTCGATGATCGCGAGGTCGTCGGGATAGCGGATCGCGTTCGCGATGTAGCCAGCGGCCGGCGTCGGGCCCCAGCGCCTGAGCGCGATGAGCGCGCGCACCAGCTTGTCGGGACGCGCCGGTGCGAAGAACCGCGACTTGAGCAGCTGGCGGACCGTGAAGAGCTTGGTTGAGAGCATGTCGAGCATGTGATCGGTTTCGCCGGGAGGCGACGTTACACAAACCTATCCCGAGGGCAACTGCAGGTCGCGCGGCACATCGCCGTGCTCGATGAGCGCGCGGATGTCGGCCACGCGGCGCGAGTTCAGGAAGACGTGGCGCTGCCCGACGCTTGGCTTCTCGCTGAGCAGGCCGGCTTCGAGCAGCGCCTCTCCGACCTCGCCGGCAAGCGCGCGGTCGTTGCCCGCAAAGCCGCGCGAGAGGTGGCGAAAGTCCGTGTGATAGCCGCCCCATTTGCCCATGCCGTCCAGGCGCTGGAGGATCCGCCGGGCGACCCTGCGCGACGGCAGCGGATCGTCGTGGGGCCGCGCCGCCTGCCCGCCGCCGGCCTCGAGCAGCGCGAGGACCGCGTCCTCGTGCTCGCCGATCGAGGCGGGGTCGGCGGGCTGCCCGCCCAGGCGCGCGACGGCCTCTGC
>JALZJA010000603.1 GCA_030860005.1 Actinomycetota bacterium | reverse complement strand
ACGCCTAGAGGTCACTGCACAGCACACGCCGGCGCTGAACCGCCTTGTCCGCCGCCCACGGCGGTCGCGCTCGACGCGCGAGGCCCGCACCCTTCGGCATCCGCACGGCGTGCAGCCGCGCTTGCCGGGGCACCCCCCTCTGGATGACGAGCTCCCAACACCGTGCCTCGGAGCTGTACGTGGCCCTCGGCGACTCCATCTCCATCGACGTCTACGCAGGTGGGCCCGGGCGGGGCGGCGCGAGCCTGCTCGCGCGCAACCGCGACGACGACTTCCCCGACTGGAGGGGCCACGACCTCGCCACGACCCGGCCCGAGCTCGGTTTCGAGCTGCTCGCCACGGACGGCGGGACGACATCGTCCGTACTCGACGTCCAGCTGCCGCGCCTGGAGTCCTGCGCTGCCGTGCCGCGCATCGTCACGCTCACCGCGGGCGGCAATGACGTGCTGGTCGCCTACGGCGACACCCGCCGGGCGCTCGAAATCGTGGGCGTCGTTCGTGCACGCGTAGGCCAGGCGCTCGACCGCCTGCACAGGCTCGTCGCGCCGGGCGACCCGGTCGTCGTGGGCACCGTGTACGACCCCAGCGACGGCACTGGGGAGACCTGGCGGGTGGGACTCCCGCCCTGGCCCGACGTGGTCGACGTCGTAGCCGAGCTCAACGCGACGCTCCGCGCGGTGGCCGCTGAGCACGGCGCCGTCGTGGCCGACATCCACGGGCGCTTCCTGGGCCACGGCCTGCAGGCGGGCGACCCCGGGCAGCCCGACGCCCGCCCCGGTGACCGTACGCTCTGGTATTGCCAGATCATCGAACCGAACGCCTGGGGCGCCGACGCGGTGCGCGGTGCCTTCTGGGCGGCGCTGCAAAAGCAGAAGAGCCGCCCGTGACCTAGCGGCCACACCGGCACTGCGCGGCGAGAGCACGGCTCCGGCACCGCAACCAAGCCGCGTCGGAAGCGAGCGCGCCCTCGGAGGGAGCCAGTGTCCTGCGACCAACCTGGGGCTGCGATCCAGCGAGAGCTCGGCCACGCGAATGTCGGCATCACTTACATCTCCCTGCAGGTCATCGACACGGCGATACCGTCCACACGAGGCCTCAGGTCGTCGCGCGGTAGCGGCGACGATGGAGCGGTTCGGGCGCGTGCGCTTCTACGCCTGCCAGAGGATGATCCGGTTCCCGCTCGGATCCTCGACGCGTGAGTGACGGGGCAGACCCGGGTGATCCATAGGAGCGAAGTGTTCCTTCGCTCCGGCCGCTATTGCGCGCCGGTGGACCGCGTCGAGCTCCTCGACGTTGAAGCCGAACGCGCTGATGTGCTCTCGATGTGGATCGTCATGCCCGCGCTCGCGGATGTTGAAGAGAAAGAACGAGTCGCCCTCGCCGAACTGCCAACGAGCGTGCGTCGGGCGCCCGTCCCCCTCGGCGACTTCGAGCTTCGTTCCAAACGCGCGTTCGTAGAACTCGATCGCCTCCTCGATGTCTCGCACACCGACGTTGATCGCGACCGGCCGAAACCCCTGGACTGACTCCACAGAATCCTCCTCAAAGCTGCCGCGTCGCCGTGCGACCACTGGCCCGCGTCCGTCCCGTTCTCCAAACAGCCTCGCGACGGTCTGGATGGCCGTCCGCAACGTCGAATCCGGTCATCCAATGCGCGCCGGGGAAGGTGCGCCCGGTGGCTCCTCGGGCCCCTCGCGTCGCCGAACGGCTGCCCAGGCCCGACCGCACGCTGCTCCAGCTCGCGCAACGCCTTGAAGACGAGCAGTCGCGAGAGCCGCCCGCCGAGATTGCTCTGAACGCGACCTCAGCCGGTCTTAGCGATCACCCCCCGCATCTCGTCCGTACTCAAGGCGCGCATCGTGGTAGTGCGCACGTTGCCCTGCGAGGCCAGCATCAGGGTCGCCGCGGCCATCGTCTCCTCGTCGTCAGCCTCGGCAATGGCGACGAGGTCATGCTCGCCGAGCGTCCAGTAGACCTGCGTGAGGCGTACGCCCAGCTGCTCGAAGCTGT
>JALZJA010000596.1 GCA_030860005.1 Actinomycetota bacterium | reverse complement strand
CGCTCGAGCTGCGAGCGTGGGCGCAGCGCAACGACGGCGCGGCGCGAGCGGCGTCGCTCGTCGCGGCGTTCGCGGCACGCGAGCTGGCCGTGCATGACCGCCCGCTGTCGGCGCAGTCAGGGTCGGGCCGCTCGGTTGACGAACTGCAGCGATGACGGAGAGGAGCGAGCGCCCCGGCTGAACGCGGGCTTGGCGCAAGCGTGGCGACCCGCCACGGTCGCGATCAACGGCTCGATCGTTCGGGCAGCGCGACGGGCTCCTCGACCGCGTGCACAACTGACACCTCGCGCCGGACCATCGCGCCAGGTGTCAGTTGTGCACGTATGTGATGCAGACGTGACATCTCTTTCCGGCCCCATGCCGGAGGTGTCACTTCTGCATGCTCGCGACCCTTCCGTGCCACACGGCTCGAGCCTTTCCTGCTGCCGGCGAGAGCTCGGGAGGAGGGACTCGAACCCTGTCGATGGGGTGCCTGCCAATTACGCACCCCGGTGCTTGCCGCTCTCAGTTGCGCTCAGTTCCGTACGGGCGCTGGCAACGTGGTACCCGAATTGGTACCTCGGGCGAATGCGGCCTCGATGACGTCGCGCTCGCTGGGATTCGGGCAGTAGTCGGCATAGCGCTGTGGGGTCTGGATGTCCATGTGCCCCATCCACTCCTGCAGCGTGCGCATTGGGACGCCTTGCGCGGCGAGCGCGGTGCCCTAGGGCGCAGGTTGTGCCACGCGAACGTGTCGTCGAGGCCGGCGACCTTCAGTGCGGCGCGTAGGCATTCGTACATGAGGCTGTGGCCGAACGGGTCGCCGGTGACGGGGTGGACGAAGACCCAGGCTGACGGGGTGCGGCTCGACGACGTCGGGATCGTAGGCGCGTCGCAGACGCTCGAAGGGTCCGTGCTGCGCGACGGGACGGCGCGGCGTAGGGATCGACCAGCGCCCCGGCCACGCAAACGACGCGTGATCGCATCACTCATGGCCGTCGACCGCGCCGAACCACCACCCACGCCCCGAAGTTCATCGGCTGGGCCTGACGCGGGCGTCAGCCGTGCTTCAGACAATCCGCGACCGTCTCCACCGACTGCTTGGACCCCTGGCCCTTCAAGGTGCCTAACACGGCGTAGCGCCCGGCGTTGGTCGCGTCGATGTCGACCGCCATGTCCACCACCTCCTTGGCTTCGGACTTCGAGCCGAACTTCTTCACGCGGAGCCCGCCGCCGCCGTCGAGGAAGCCGCGCCACAGCGTCGCATCGCGACGCTCCACGTCCGATGTCCCGCCCCGCATGAGGCAGAGCTCGGGACCAGGCTTCGACGCGGCTGCTTCTCCGGATTCGGTCCTGCTTCGGCTTCGCCTCCTGCGTAGCCTGCGCAGTCGGATCTTCGGCGGCGGTGTCATCTCGTCCGGTTTCCTCCCCACACCCAGCGAGCGTCAGGGCGATGAAGGCGAAGCACAAGGGGACTAGTCGCATCGGCAGGACCATATGCGCCCCATTTTCCGCGGCGACCTGGGCGGGGTACCGCTGGGGCGACCTCAAAGAATCGGGGGCGGTGGTGCTGCGTACGGTTGCCCGCGCTTCTCCAGCCACTCGAACTTCGCGGCGAGTGCTGGCGTCTTGTCGCCGGGCGGCGCATCGGGGTGTACTTGACGCCATGCGTCGTCAAGCATCGGCTTGTCGTCACGGATGCGCATCCGCCGCTTCTTCGTCGCGTTGGTGGTTGCGATCCAGAACTGCTCTGCCATCGTGCGGTAGGTCACCATCGACTTGATCGATTGCCTCTCATCGGTGGGTATCCGCACCCTGATCATCAGCTTGTCGCCAGGAGAGAGGAGCCCATCTTCGGTCAGGTGGCCCCAACTAACTCGGATTCCCGAACAGCTAATTGGCACCTGGTTGGGGTGGCGGCCGGGCGTCAGGCGAACTGGAGGCGTAGGTGGCGTCCGTTCCACCATGGGATCTCGGTGTCGGGGAGGCTGGCGGTGCGCATGACGGGGCTGTAGGTGCGGCTGTTGAGTCGGGCGGTGATGTCGCGGGGTCCGATCGTGATCTGTCCGCTTGT
The DNA here is from genome assembly GCA_030860005.1 of Actinomycetota bacterium. Taxonomy (GTDB): domain Bacteria; phylum Actinomycetota; class Thermoleophilia; order Solirubrobacterales; family Solirubrobacteraceae; genus CADCVQ01. Next base: position 844 of record JALZJA010000596.1, on the reverse strand, counting down.
GCTGATGAAGCGTCGCCAGATCGTGTCGGGGGTCGCGCTTTCGTAGCCGGGGAGTTGGCGTCTGAGTGCGTCGTAGGCGGCGGCGGCCCAGACGGTGAGGGTGGTGTCGAGGTCGACGTTGAGCGCGACGGCTGAGGAGAGTGCGTCGAGGTGGAAGCTGCGGATCGATTCTGCGAGGCGTTGCTCGATGCGCATGCGTTTGGCGTAGCGACCGACGATCTTCTTCGGTGGGGAGTCGCGGTCGTTGGTGAGGATCAGGGTGGGGTGCTCGTGGCCGAGGCCCCGGACCGCGATCTGGCGTAGTGGGTGGGGGCAGCCGCGGACGGTGACGTCTTGTTCGTGGACTTCGGGCTTTGCGTAGGGGCCGCGGCGCTCGAGGGTGATCTGCGTCCACGCGCTGTCGGGTAGCGCCTCGAGCGCCATGGTCAGTTTGGCGCTGCGGGCGCGCAGCGTGATGAAGGTCAGCTCGGCGGCGTGCAGTTCGGCGAGGCCGGCGCCGGTCGTGACTTTGGAGTCGAGTACGAGCAGCTCGGGCGCTTTGCCGGTCGCCTGCTGCCAGTGACGGGCGAACGCGATCGCTTGATCGGCTTGGTCGGCCTTTGTGCACGCGGCGTTGGCGTAGACGAGGTTGCGCGTCTCGCTGTCGTGGGCGAAGAATGACAGCACCGCTTCGGTGCGTTGCGAGCGCCGCGGGACGTAGTGGGTCTGCAGTGCGACGTCGTCGCCGAAGTGCATGATCGCGTGGAAGTCCAGATCGAAATCGGCGCCGGTGGTCTGCCCGGTCTTGGTCATCGAGCGTGCCAGGCCGGCCAGCAGCGCCTCGTCGTGGGAGCGCTTGAGGCGG
>JALZJA010000595.1 GCA_030860005.1 Actinomycetota bacterium | reverse complement strand
TCGGGGCCACCGCGGATCGCTACTCCTTCGATGTAGAGCTCTCTCATCTCCTTCTCCATGCCGGTTTATCCCGGCGCACCGAAAAACACCGACGCGGCCTTGAGGATCTCGTTCGCGCGGCGCAGCTCGTAGTTCTCCTCACGCAGCTTGCGGATCTCGTCGCGCTCAGCCGTCGTGAGCAGATCCGGCCGCTCGCCACTGTCGGCCTGCGCCTGGCGCACATGGCGGCGCAACGTCTCAGCGCCCATGCCCAGGTCGGCGGCGACCTGCGCGATCGGTCGGCCGCTTTCAAGCGCCAGCCGCACGCCTCTGGCGATCAGCTCATCGGGGTACTTCTTCGGACCTGCCATAACCGGTGACTTCCCCTCCCGAGGATGAAAATCCTCGTTTGAAAGTCTCCGTCAAAGCCGGGACGGCTGAGTGATCGCGAGGTCGGGCGGCGGCTTGGGCTTGCGGGTGGGAGTGTGAGTGACCACCTGGCCAGGACGGGAGGCATCGGGCCCAGGCGTCGCCGGCGCGCTGAGAGGTGCCTGAGTTTCGAAGAGCGCGAGGAGATCTCGCGGGCGCTCGCCGTTGGCCGATCGGCGCGGCAGATCGCCCGGACGCTGGGGCGCTTGCATACGACGGTCGCGCGTGAGATCAACCGCTGCAGCGGGCGTGGGGCGCACCGCGCCCACGCCGCGGAGCGCGAGGCCTGGGGTCGCTCGCGGCGCTCGCGGCCGACCCAAGCTCGAGCTGTGCCGCGAGCTTCGCCGGGTGGTTGAGGAGCGCCTTGGGGAGGATCACTCTCCCGAGCAGATCGCTGGCTGGCTGCGGCTGCGCTACCCCGACAATGAGGCGATAGATCGTCTGTCACGAGACGATCTATCGCGCCCTGTACGTCCAGGCACGGGGGGCGCTGAAGCGAGAGCTGACGCGGCACCTGAGGCGAGGCCGGTCAAGGCGCTATGGCCGCTTGCAATCGTCAAAGGGCGAGGGCCAGGGCAAGCTGGCTGGGATGGTGATGATCTCCCAGCGCCCGCCGGAGGTCGAAGACCGAGCCGTGCCCGGCCACTGGGAGGGTGACCTGTTGATGGGCGCAAGGACGAGCGCGATCGCGACCTTGGCCGAGCGCCAGGCGCGTTACTGTCAGCTCGTCGCGCTGCCCGCTGGCAGCGGCGCCGTTGAGGTCTGCGAGGCGCTCAAGCAGAGCATCGCCACCCTGCCGGCCCAGCTTCGCCGCTCGCTGACCTGGGATCAGGGCTCGGAGATGTCTGAGCACCGGCGCTTCGCGGTCCAGTCCGGGGTCGAGGTCTACTTCTGCGATCCGCAAAGCCCCTGGCAGCGGGGCTCCAACGAGAACACCAACGGCCTGCTGCGCCAGTACTTCCCGAAAGGAACGAGCCTCGCCGGGATCGGTCAGGAACGCCTCGACGAGGTCGCCGACAAGCTCAACAGCCGGCCGCGCAAGACACGGGGCTTCACCACCCCAGCGCAGAAGCTCACCGAGCCGATCGACGGCCTCGAACAGACCGACGGCGAGCGCTGATCGTCGGGTAGCCGGGGCGGTTGCCCGCCCCGGCTCCCACAGAACCGTGCTTGCGCTGTTCGCACACGGCTCTTCGGGACGGCGGGTTGCGAACCGCGCCGCCGGCCGGTTATCGACCTCGAGTCATCCCCACTCCAACGCCAGTTGGGGCTGGATGGGAGCGACGACGCTCCGCCGGGAGCGGCGGTGCAGAGCGACCAGGCGGATTAGCCCGCGCGCGGTGAAGAATACCGTGGGCATGGCCTTGTCGACCGCCGGGCTGTGGCTCAGCGCCCACGTGGATTTGCGTCCCGCGTAGACCTGATGCCACGCGCTCGGCCGCTTAACTCCCAAGGCGACGAGGTTGCGTGCGATCGTTCGCGGTCGTCTCCAGTGCTTGAGCACGATGGCCCGCAGACGCCGACGAATGTGGGCATCCAGCGCGCGCAGCATGAACTGCTCGCTGGCCGCGACGATCCCGAAGAACTGATGCCACCCACGCAGCCACACATTGACCTGGTAGATGCAGCTTTCCAGCGTGCCTCCCATTGCCTCGGTGTGAGTTCGCGGATGCGCGCCATCGCGTTGCGCTTGGTGCGCTGCGACAGCAGCACCTCCACGGTCCCATCCCGCGGATCTGACCGCAGGCAGAAACCGAGGAAGTGGCGGTCCTCCGGGCGGGCAACAGCCGACTTGTCCTGGTTGATCTTCAGGCGCAGGCGCCCTTCGACGAACCTGGTCAGGCTGGCCATCACCCGCAGCCCCGCTTGTTCGCTGCGCACGTAGACATTGCCATCATCGGCGTAGCGGACGAACCGGTGGCCACGCCGGGCGAGCTCTCGGTCAAGTTCGTCCAGCACGACGTTCGAGAGCAACGGCGACAACGGCGAGCCCTGCGGCACGCCCTTCCGCGTGTCGATCACGACGCCGTCCGGCAGCACCACCTTGGCCTTGAGCATCCGTCCGATCAGCACGAGCACACGCCGGTCCGAGACCCGCTGCGCGAGCTTGGACATCAGCCGCTGATGACCGACGCGATCGAAGAACTTCTCCAGATCGATGTCGACCACCCATCGGCGCGACGCGCCGCACGATGCACAGGAAGTACAACGCGCGCCGGACCGGACGCGGGCGTTACAGGCTGCTGGGCACGGCCAGCCAGTATGCACCCGGCAAGATACACGAGGTCCTCGGCGCTCGGATCAGCAGCGGGCGAGTCAGCTCGTTCATCCTCACCCCGCTCGCGGCCGGCGACTGAAAAGCACCGGACGAGCACCAGCCCACCAAGCACGGCTTGAACCTTCCGGCCGACCGTGCCGAAAGGCGCGAGATGCCGCACTCTTCTTCATGGGGTTGAGGCGGTAGCGTCATCGTTGTCTTTCTCACCAAGAGGGCGAGGTCGCCGCGGGGTAGCTGCGGCGGCATTCAGGCCGGAGCCATCGGCTGACGACATCGCCGCGGCGCTGGTGCGGTGGTGCGATAGGCGGCGCGTACGCTGCGGAAGCGGTTCTCAGCGTCGTCTCATCTGGGGGGCGTAGAACGCAGGCCATGGTCCCGAGAAACAGGAGGTCTTGAAGATGAAGACGCGAACGAAGCTGGGCATGGCGGCGGCGGCGGCGGTGGTTCTCGCCGCGGGGGGCGTCGGTGTCGCGGTCGCGACGAACGACGACGACGCCAGCGACAAGCCGATCACCGGCAGCGCGTTGAAGCGAGCGAGCGAGGCCGCGCTCGAGCACAGTGGTGGCGGCGAGGTCACGGGAACGGAGATCGGCGACGAGGAGAGCTACTACGAGGTGGAGGTCACGCGACCGGGCGGCTCACAGACCGATGTGCAGCTCGATCGCTCGTTCAAGGTCGTCGGTAGCGAGAACGAGTCGGGCGACGAGGACTGAGGAACCCGAGCCATGACCCGTTTGTTCGCGGCAGCGCTCGTTGTCGTCGTCGCGGCCCTCGCGAGCTGCGGCGGCGACGATAGTGCCACGCCGGCCGCCTCGGCAGGAGCGGACCTGCCGCGGGGGAGTGAGCCCGTCCAGCTCGATCCTGCGACCTTCACGGCGAACATCGACAACCGCTACTGGCCGATGAAGCCGGGCACCCGCTGGACCTACCGTGAGATCGACGACGAGGGTAAGGAGGTCCGCGTCGTCGTGACCGCGACGAGCGAGACGAAGAAGATCGCCAACGGCGTGATCGCCCGCGTCGTGCGTGACACCGTAACCGAGGACGGCGAGCTCATCGAGGACACCTTCGACTGGTACGCCCAGGACGACAAGGGCAACGTGTGGTACATGGGCGAGGACACCGCCGAGTTCGAGAACGGCAAAGTCAAGACGAGGGCCGGCTCCTTCGAGGCCGGCGTTGACGGCGCCCTCGCGGGGATCATCATGCCCGCGTCACCTCGCGACGGCATGCGGTACCGCCAGGAGTACTTCAAGGGTGAGGCCGAGGACAACGGCGAGGTGCTGAGCGTGCACGAGCAGGCCGAGGTGCCGGCGGGGCACTACGAGGGTGCGCTCCTGACGAAGGACACGATCACGATCGAGCCGGATGTGCTCGAGTACAAGCTCTACGCCCGGGGGGTTGGGCCGGTGCTGGTGTTCGGCGTGTCAGGAGGCGGTGGGCGTGAGGAGCTTGTGAGGGTGCAGCAGATCGGAGCGAAGGCCGCAAAGGCGGCCGGGACCGGGCTGGGCAAGCGCTACCGCTGAGCGCGCTCGACGACGCCGTCGACCGGCCGGAATACAGAACGACGCATGGCGCGCACGACGACGCCCTCGGGCAGCCCATGGCAAACCGGTGCTGCGGGTGCCAACTCGATGTTGGCTCGCCGCGAACGAACCCAGCGCCGCGCCTACATCGCGGTAGCGGATCGCGCGAAAACCCGCACTCTCCGTCAAGCGATCGTCTTTACCAGATGCTGCTGTCGCCGGCTGGCCGGATCGCCGACGTCCGGCCTATGCGTAGTGCGGTAGTGCGACAACCTCCGCGAAACGCTGCCTTGACAGCTACGATCGGATTTGGACGCTCTCAGGCTGGATCGTCCTCGTTTACGTGATCGGCTTGCTCGGCGTGACGATGGTTGCGTGGCGCCTCGGCTCCGGAAAGTAGGCGTTGCCGCACGAGCGCAGCGCGCCTGGCCTTACGGCCCGAGTCGGACGATGTCGCAGCCGCCGCAGGTGCTGCACAACCCGCTGATGGTCTGCTTGAGCACGAGAGCATGCACGTGGCTACCGCAGCCTCGACACGCGCAACGCACGAAACCCGAATGCGTGAGACGTCTCGCGCCGATCGATCCGTTGACGCTTCGGCGCCTGCGTGCGCTTGCGGTTTGCGAGGTCATGGGCGGTGCTCCTTCACCGAGGTGTCTCACACGAGACGCCAACACGCGGCAATGATGGAGCGTGTCGCGCTCGAACGCGGGCACGCGGACAATCTCATGCGAGCCAGAGCCCAAAGCTGTACAAACACGCGGGATCCTGTTACCAGCACGAGACGCCGGGCAGATCGATGTTGAACATCGAGATCGATGCGATCGACGCGCGTGCGAGTCGTCCACAGACGTCGCAACCGCCGCCCGGCTGTCGGATTCACGCGAAAGCACTCCGGCCGACGGTGTCGGTTCGCGCGGAGTCTAGGTCACGTAGACGAGTGCCAATCTGCGCGAGAAGCTGATGCTGTTTTGTGGCTTATGGCCAGCTGGGGCTGACTGGCGGTGGTTGCGTCAGCGTCCGTGCGGATCTCGTGGCACTGTGGGGGATGTGGTGGCGGGTGCGGCAGGGTGCGCGGTTTGCATTGGCGTCGTCCGCGATTGGCAGCCGACGTTCCGCGGGCGGCGTGCTGTATCCGCCGGTCTGCCGGGCACGCGGTTAGCATGCCGGCGACCGTGACGTCGGCGCTGACGGTGATGAGCTACAACATCCGTCAGGGTCGGGATGTCGACGGGGTGCTGGACCTCGATCGGACCGCTGCGGTTATCCGTGCGCAGAAGCCCGATCTGGTGGCGCTTCAGGAGGTTGGCCGGCACTGGTCGGCTGATAGCGACTTTGGCGACCAGGCCGCCGAGCTTGAGGGGCTGCTGGGAATGCAGTCCGTCTTTGGCGCCAACCTTGACCGCGACCCGCCCGAGCCTGGCGCGCCGCGACGTCAGTACGGGACCGCGATCCTAAGCGCCTGGCCGCTGCGGGGTAGTGAGAGCATCCTGCTGCCGCGGGCGAGCACCGACAACGAGCAGCGCGGCCTGCTCGTGCTCGACATCGATTTGGAGGGCGCACCGTTTCGCGTGCACAACACGCATCTGGGCGTCGGCGCCGATGATCGCCGGCTTCAGGTCGAGGCGATCCTCGCCGAGGCGGACAAGGCAGCGCTACCGCACGTGTTGCTCGGCGATTTCAACGCGCGGCCGACCGCACCAGAGCTAACCCCGCTGTTCGAGCGCTTCAGCGACGCGTGGAACGTTGCCGGCGAGGGCGACGGCTTTACGTTTCCGGCCTCCGAGCCGAAGGCGCGCATCGACTATGTCCTCGTCTCGCCGCAGCTCAGGGTGAGCGGTGTGCGCGTGCCGGCGCTGCCGGGCTCTGATCACCTACCGCTGGTCGCCGAACTGGCCCTTGCAGCTTGACCGTCGTCCCGCGCGCTTCAACGCGAACGACCGGCGCCCCGCGCTGTCCCGCCGGGCAACGCGAAGCAGGACTGAACGCCCCGCGCCTGCCGCTCCCTCCACCGCCCCCCATGGCTACTCCGGACAGCGAGTACCCGCGCGACTCCACAGTGCTCCTCCTCGACGGCCAGGCGCGCTACCGACGCTTGCGCGTCGCGCGACAAGCTTGCGCACTCTCGCCAAGCCGGCTGCCGGGGGCAGGCGGGGTCTGAAAGCTGCCCGACCGCGTGACCGTCGAGTCCGGCGGTCGCGCTCAAGCCAGTGGGCGCGGGGCCGAAAATGCGCGGAGAGATGCTCAGTACGCCGATACGAAGCTCAATCACCCGGCCGCAGTGACTCCGGTGCCGTTGCTCGTCCGCACGCTGCTGTTTCTCGGTGTATACGTCATGGTCGCTCTGCCATTCGCGGTCGCCGACGAATCCGGCACTGTCGCGACCCGGCGTGTGCGAGCGTGGCTTGGGCCTAGCCACGCGCGATGATACCCGGCATTGGCCGCGATGGAGACGGTCAGCCGCAAGTCGAATAGCATCGGTCCGCGCTGGGCTGGTCGGCGCAGCAGGCGTGCTCGGATGCCAGCCGACCGTGTCCCGAACCATGTCCCGACCTCGGCAGATGTGATCTCGCCGAGCACGAGCCACAGGAAGCGAACCTCCTGCAAACCGACGCTATCTGAGGTCGAACCGACCGTCTTGAAAACCGGAGTCCGTGAGAGCGGACCGCGGGTTCGAATCCCGCCCCCTCCGCTTGAAATGCCACGCCGCTGGCGCTGCGCTCAAGCAGCGCCCTGGTCACCTCGCTTCCGGCCGATGTTCGATCGTTGCCGCTACTACCTCCAAAGAGGCCGCGCACGGAAAACTGGCCCCCCCGGGAGGGCCGCCAGGTGCGGTCTTCGGCGCAGCTATGCCGCGCGCGCGACGACGCGGAGGCGCTCAGCAACCCCACGATTGGCGGCCGCTCGCTCAATCAGCGCCGCGATCCGCGCGGAACCGCCGACGACGTCAAGTCGCTAGGGCTCGCCGAACGACGAGCACCTCCTTGACGATCTCGTCCGGAAATGACGGTCTTCCGACGATCAGACCCGTGCAGTCGAACGCTACAAACGGCGCTCCGGCGAGATGCGGCTACGCGGGAAACGGTTACGGGAATCGCCTGTGGAGCTGGCGATGTGCGCGCTCATAGGCGCTGCGCACGCCGGCGGCGGGGTCGCGATGCCCGAACGCGACGAACACCAAGACCAGCTCGGCGTCTTGCGAACCGCGGGCGAGCTGAAGGACGAATGCGAACGGGTGCTGGGAGGCAGGCTCGTCCGTGAAAGGCAGATAGAGCTTCGCGCAGCCGGCCAGCTCGCTGCCGTCGCGACCGAGCGCCTCGCAGGGCGACAGCTGAGCCAGTGTCACTCCGCGCCGTTCGAGCTGTGCTCGCGCGCTTGTTGGGATCTGGAGCGAACGACCGGAGAAGCCACGGATCGCCTCGCGCCAGACCGCCGGTCAAAGCGCACCGCGAGCGTTGACGCTCCGCCACATCAGCCTTTGCCGTCGGGAGGGCCCATCCGATCGGCGAGTGATTCGAGTTCCTCGCGGCCGGCGGGCTTGGTCCCAAGCCGCTCGTGCACGGCGTCGATCGACGCTGGCGCGCTCACCTCGAGCAGTTGGGATGCGAGGCGGTCCATGCGCTGGGCGACGCGCTCGGCCTGCTGATCGCTGAGCGCGCCCAACCCCGACAGCGTGCGCTCGGCCCAGGGCACTCGGGCACCTGAGGGCAGCGACGCGTTGCGCACGCGGACGGAACCGAGCTTGCCGGTGATCGGCCAGTCGAGCTGGCGCCTGCTCTGACCGTTTGCCCTCACGTGGTCACCTGGCTAGTTCCCGGATCGCCGGTGGTATCGTTGATGTCGATGTTCCCTAGGGACAACAGCCAGACCAAGCGCTCCGAGCAGCAGCGAGACACGCGCCGACGGGTCGCGACGAAGGATGCTGGGGAGCGGGCGGCGCACCTGATTGAGAAGCTTAAGGGGACTGACCCCGAAACGCTGCAGGTCAAGTCCTCGCCAGATACGGTCGTCACGCCGTTCGAGACGCGTCAGCGCTCCTAGCGGGTCTTGCCGACGACAGAAGCGCCCACTTCGCATCCTGCGCCGGCGCTTCAGCTACGCGAGACAGCAAAGTGGTTGATCGGCGCGTTCGGCGCGGTCGCTGCGGTGGTCGCTGCCGGTATTCAGTTTGGTGACATCGGCAAGCTGCATGATGGTGACCTCCGCTGGGCAATCACCGGCGCGGTGGCTGCGTTTGGCGGTGTCTCAGTCGCGATGTACGCCGTTGCCAGGCTTCTTGTTCCGCGGACGAGGTCTGTGGCCGAACTTGCGGGTATCGATGCTGTCGATCCGAGTAAGGATCCTGCAACAAGAGACCTCTCGAGCAATCCGCAGGTGTTGGGACCGTTTGACTCGCTTGAAGAGCTCAACGAGGCATTGATCGCCGACCGCCTGCTCTATAGGCGAGCTCTCAATGATTGGCGGGGGGACCCGTGCGAGGCAAACACACAGGTTCTCAACATTGCCAGCACACTCGAAGGGCCGACCAGGGAGGCGGAGGGTCGCTTCTTGGACTGGGCCAACTACACGACGCTCAAGCAGTCGTTCGATCGGAGGATGAACGGTGTCGTCCTTCCAGCGCTTGCTGTCGCCGCCGCGGGGTTGACGCTCTTTGCGATCAAGGTCTCCGAGGAGCAGCCCAAGCAGGAAGCCAGCGACCTACAGGGTGCGCAGTTGGCCAACGCCGGCCTGCGTGGGGCCCGTTTACATGCAGCGGTTCTCGTGCGCGCGCGCCTTACGCGAGCGGACCTTAGGAGCGCCGACCTCAGCGCAGCGGACCTGCGTGGCGCGATGCTGACTCACGCGGATCTACGAGGCGCGAACCTGGATGGGGCGAAGGTCGACAAGAAGACCACCGTCGACGGTGAACGCTGGGGTCACACGACTTGCCCCGATGGGCGTAACAGCGATGACGTCGGTCGCAGCTGCGACGCTCACCTCACGACCGGCGATCAACCATGAGTGATCGCCACGCGATCCGCTGGGCAGGGCGGGCGTGGTCGTTGCCGGGTGCGAGAGAGGCGGCACGAACGTGGTTCCCGCCGCTCAGGCGGACCGTGCGGAGTGCCGCTCGTCGCAGATGAATCCGGCACTGTGGCGACTCGGCGTGTGCGAGCGTGGCTTGGGCCTAGCCACGCGCGGTGATACCCCGGCATTGGCCACGATGGAGACGGTCAGCCGCAAGTCGAACAGCATCGGCCGCGCTGGGCTGGCCGGCGCAGCAGCTGCTCGGATGCCAGCCGACCATGTCCCGAACCATGTCCCGATTTCGGCAGATCTAACCTCGCCGCCCGCGACGCACCCGAGGCAAACCTCCTGCAAACCGACATAATCTGAGGTCGAACCGACGGTCTTGAAAACCGGCAGGCCGGGTCACCCGGCCTCGTGGGTTCGAATCCCACCCCCTCCGCTTTTTGCATGCCACGCCGCCGGGCGCTGCGCTCAAGACCTGGTTACCTCGCTTCCGGGCGATGTTCGATCGTTGCCGCTGCTACCTCCAAAGAGGCTGCGCACGGAAAACTGGCCCCTCCCTTCTGGAGGACGTCGCGTCGGCCACGCGCCGGTGATCGCCGCCAAGCCTACGAGCCCATCACAGCCGCAATAGCGCCCACCATCCAGCAGCGATGGCTGCGGGCACGATCGGACGCGGCGGAGCTACGCCGCGCGCGCGACGACGCTGAGGCGGTCAGCAACCCCACGATTGGCGGCCGCCCGCTCAATCAGCGCCGCGATCCGCGCGGAACCGCCGATGACCTCAAGTCGGTCGGCTCGCCGAACGACGAGCA
>JALZJA010000594.1 GCA_030860005.1 Actinomycetota bacterium | reverse complement strand
GTGCAGTGAGGCTGCTCACATTCGAGCGCGGCGGCGCCGAACAGCTGGGCGCGGTCGCGCGCGACAGCCAGCTGGTCGTGGCGCTGGCGGGCGCAAGCCAAGCGCGCGACGGGCGGCCAGCGCCCGGCACCGGCTCGCTGCTGGAGCTCCTGCAGGCGGGGCCGGCCGCGATCGAGAACGCGGCCGAACTGGTGCAATGGGCGACCGGGCCGGATGCCGCGCCGCACGTCACCGTCTCGCTCGCGGACGTCGAGCTGCTGGCCCCCATCCCGCGCCCGCCCTCGCTGCGTGATGCGATGTCCTTCGAGACGCACGTGGTGAACTCGTTTCGCAAGGGCACGCTGCGGCGGCTCGCTGCCGTCGACGCCCGCCTGGAGCGCGCGCTCGGCGCCCGCCGTTCGCTGACCCACCTGCTCGTGCGCGGCTTCTACGCCCAGCCGCCGTACTACAACGCGAGCACCGCGGCCACCGTGGGCAGCGACGCAATGGTCCGCATCCCACGCTATTGCCACGTGTTCGACTACGAGCTGGAGTGGGCCGTGGTGATCGGGCGCGAGGGCGCCGACATCGCTGCCGGCCAGGCACGCGACCACATCGCCGGTTACACGATCTTCAACGACTTCTCCGCGCGCGACGAGCAGGCCAAGGCGATGCGCTCGCTGCTGGGACCCGGCAAGGGAAAGGACTTCGACACGGGCAATGCGCTCGGCCCGTGGCTGGTCACGCGCGACGAGATCCCTCAGCCCTACGAGCTGACCATGACCGCGCGCGTCAACGGCGCGGAGTGGTCGCGCGCCAGCACGGCGGACATGTACTGGACCTTCGAGGACCTGATCGCGCACGTCTCGCGCTCGGAGACCCTGCGCGTCGGCGATGTGATCGCCTCCGGCACGGCCGGCCTCGGCTGCGGGCTGGAGCACGGCGCCTTCCTGAAGCCGGGCGATGTCGTCGAGCTCGAGGTCGAGCGCCTCGGGGTCCTGCGCAACCACGTCGTCGCCAGCTGATCGCGCCACCGCGCGCGTAGGTGCGCTTACGGGCTGCTCGCTGCCGCGCCCTACGCTGTATGGCTCCGTGGCCGACCAGGCGCACATCCGCAACTTCTCGATCATCGCCCACATCGATCATGGGAAATCGACGCTGGCCGATCGCATCCTGGAGATGACGAAGACCATCGATCCGCGGTCGATGCGCGCGCAGGTGCTCGACTCGATGGACCTCGAGCGCGAGCGCGGGATCACGATCAAGGCGCAGGCAGTGCGCGTGCTCTACGACGCGCGGGACGGCGAGACCTACCAGCTGCACCTCATCGACACCCCGGGCCACGTGGACTTCACGTATGAGGTCAGCCGCTCGCTCGCGGCGTGCGAGGGCGCGGTGCTCGTCGTCGACGCCTCCCAGGGGGTCGAGGCGCAGACGCTCGCCAACACGTATCTCGCCGTCGACAACGGGCTGGAGCTCATTGCGGTGCTCAACAAGATCGACCTGCCGGGCGCCGAGCCCGAGCGCGTTGCCGAGGAGGTCGCCGACCTGCTCGGCGAGCCCGGGGACGGGATCCTGCGCATCTCGGGCAAGACCGGGGACGGGGTGATCGACGTGCTCGAGCAGATCGTCGCGACCGTGCCGCCGCCCGCGGGGCGGGTGGGTGACGGTGTCCCGCCGCGCGCGCTCATCTTCGATTCGGAGTTCGATCAGTACCGCGGCGTCGTCGCGTTCATCCGCGTCGTCGACGGGACATTTCGCAAGGGTGAGGCGATCCGCGCGATGGTCGCCCAGACGGAGGCCGACATCGACGACATCGGCTTCTTCACCCCGGCAATGATCGCCGCCGAGGAACTGTGCGCCGGCGAGGTGGGCTTCGTCATCACGGGCGTCAAGGACGTCACCAAGCTGCGCGTGGGCGACACGCTGACGACGAGGGCCAACCCGGCGTCAGACCCGCTGTCCGGCTACCGCGACGTGCAGCCGGTCGTCTTCTGCGGGCTGTTTGCGATCGACTCAGATGACTACCCCGACCTGCGCGACGCGCTGGAGAAGCTCACGCTCAACGACGCCGCGCTGTCGTGGGATCCGGAGGTCTCCGAGGCGCTTGGCTTCGGTTTTCGCTGCGGCTTCCTGGGCTTGCTGCACATGGACATCGTGCGCGAGCGGCTCGAGCGAGAGTACGACCTCGAGCTCATGGCGACGATGCCCTCGGTGCGCTTTGAGGTGACGCTCACCGACGGCTCGGAGGTCGAGGTCCACATCCCCTCCGACTTCCCCGACCCGGCGCGCATCGCCGACGTGCGCGAGCCGATGATCGAGGCCTCGATCCTCACGCCGAAGGACTACGTCGGCGCGGTCATGGAGCTCTGCCAGGAGCGCCGCGGGACGCACAAGGGCATGCACTACCTGTCATCGGACCGCGTGCAGCTCTCCTACGAGCTGCCGCTGGCCGAGATCGTGATCGACTTCTTCGACGCGTTGAAATCCCGCACGCGCGGCTACGCGTCACTGGACTACGAGCTGAAGGGGATGCACTCCTCCGAGATGGTCAAGCTCGACATTCTGCTCGCGGGCGAGACGGTCGACGCCCTGTCGATGGTCGTCCACCGCAACAAGGCCTACGAGGTCGGACGCGCGCTGGTCGAGAAGCTGCGCGCGAAGATCCCGCGCCAGCAGTACGACGTGCCGATCCAGGCCGCGATCGGGGCCAACATCATCGCGCGCGAGACGGTCAAGGCCTACCGCAAGGACGTCATCGCCAAGTGCTACGGCGGCGACATCTCGCGCAAGCGCAAGCTGCTCGAGAAGCAGAAAGAGGGCAAGAAGCGCATGAAGCAGGTCGGCAAGGTCGAGATTCCGCAGGAGGCGTTCCTGGCGGTGCTGGAGCTCGGCGACTGAGCTTCAGCCGCCTGCTGCCACCACGACGGCGGCGAAGGCCAGGCCGGCGGCCGCGGGCCACAGGGCCTCGCGCCCGACGAGCGTGAGCTCCTCGAACAGGACGAACGCCGTCAGGCCGGCCATCCAGGCGAGGTTCATATGGCCGACGGCCGCCATGACGAGCATCAGCGCCCAGCACGAGGTCACGCTGCGGCGTCCCTGCATGAGTGCGAAGCGCGCGCAGCCGGCGTTCGCCTTGCGGCCGAGCGGCGGCAGCGCGACGGTGCGCGTGCAGGCGTAGATCGCGCGGCGCTTTGCTCGCGTGAGCTGCCAGACCGCGGCGACTGCCAGCGCGGCGGCGAGCACAAGCCGGCCGTCGATGCCGAGCGTTTGCGTCGCAAGGCGCTCGCCGCCGAGCGCGACAAGCCCGAAGGCCACCCAGACGGCAGCGAAGACGGCGAAATACAGTGCCATCGCCCGCATGCGGCGGGCGCGGAGGCTGTTGAGCGCGACATGGCGTACCGGGGGCAGCGCCATCGGTCCCATCATCGCGACCGCCATGAGCGCCCAGCCGCCGAGCGCGGCCACCGCGCCGGTGCCGGCGTGGTCGGTGACGGTGGTCGCGTAGAGGACACAGGCGGCGATCCACGCCAGGCCGACCACGAGCGCGATCGGCCACTCGGGCCGCCACTGGAGTGCCGTGACGACCCGGGCCCTGCTGATGGCGAGCGCGTGCTCCACGCGGCCGCCGTCAGGCGCGGAACACGCTGACGCGACCGATCCTCACCGGCGGCACCGGCGCCGCCGGCTCGCGATCCTGGGCCACGGTCTCCTCGCCCGGCGCCGGGAGCAGCCGGATCGGTTCGAAGTCCACCTTCACCGTCTCGGGATCCCAGCGGTGCTCATCCTTGAGGCGCTCGACGACGTCCGTGGCATCGAATGTGTGCCGCCAGCCGACGCCGCCGCCGGGCGGCGTGTCGGGATCGCCCGCCTTCTCGATGCCGAAGAACGAGACGTTGCCGATGTGGTGCGCGAGGCGTTCGGCGTCGTCGGCACCAGCGGGCAGGTTGAGGTAGACGCCGTAGACGATCTTCGGGTCGCGCACGGCCTCGACGTCCTCGACACGCACGAGGAGCCGGCCGCCGCCCTCCTGTGGCGCCGCGACGAGGTTGCGCGAGCTGCTTGGCACGTTCAGAGATACCGAGACGGCGCCACCCGTGAGCTCGAGCGGCTCCTCGGACGCGGCCGCGAGCTCGGGCGGTCGCGCCGGCTCGCGATCGGCTGGTTGTTCTTCAGGCATGTCAGGGAGTCTGACCGACGGCGTGTCGTCGTAGACGTATCCGAGCTGGGCAGCCGTCTCGAGCACCTCTGCCGGCGTCATGCGTGCCTCGTCGCCGTTCTCGTCGTAGAACGCGAACTCCTGTGACAGCCAGCCGGCGTTGGTGGGATTCGCGCGGCCGGCCTGGCTGACCCAGACGTTCCACAGCCGGTCGATGTTCGCGTGGTGCAGCCAGAAGATCGGATCCAGCGCGGCGCAGTCGGGGTCGCTCATGAGCGCTCCGCCGCAGATGCCGCCGCCGGGATTCTGGCCGCCGATGGTCGGGTGCATGACGTTGTGCGGCGTCGACTCGAGCGCCCCGAAGCCGCCGTTGAAATGCACCGGTCCGATCCGCTGTCCGCCGAAGCTCGGCGGCGGCGGCGAGGAGAAGTTCGTCCTCGCCAGCGCCGCGGTGGCAGAGGTCACCTGGGGCGGGATCTGCGCGCCGTTCATCACGCCAGCCGCGCGTCGCGGTGGCGTCAGGAAGAGCGGGTTGCTGGTTCCGTCCGGCAGCGTCGGTCGACGGAATGCCGGCGGGAGCGTGTTGGCCGGGAACGGGCGACCGTAGTTCCAGTACGGCAAGGCCCAGTCAGTCGGGCCTCCGGCGTCTATCACGGCTCTGCGGACGATTCTCTCGAAGAAGAACAGGTACATCCGGTGCCAGGGCAGGAAGTACCAGCTGCCGTGCTGGCAGTCCGCCCAGCCCACGGTTCCCGGAGGCGGGTCGAGCAGCGTGCCGTGCAGCGCCGCCTGGAAACTCCAGCTCGTCGGGTTGTCCGGGTCCCTGGCCTGCATGACCTGAACGGCCTTCGCGTAGGCGAGCGTGACCTCGTCGAACGCGTCGATCTCTTCGAGGCTCCAGATCTCCTGGCGGGTGAAGAGGGTGGTCGGCGGGGGCGGTGGTGGTGGTGGGGGTGGTGGTTCGCCGGGCAGTGGTGGTTCGCCGGGCAGCGGTGGTTCGCCCGGCAGCGGTGGTGGCGGGAG
>JALZJA010000479.1 GCA_030860005.1 Actinomycetota bacterium | reverse complement strand
AGCGCCTGCCCGGCCCAGGCTTCCCGGTTGGCCTGCTTCGCGGTCTCGCCGAGACTGGCCACGATGAAACGGACGAAGTCCTGCCATTCCTCGACCTTCACGCGGTGCAGCAGATCGTCGTCGCTGGCGAAGAACGGCCCGGGCTCCTCGCCCCGCTGAAGCTGCTGCGCCGCCCGCCCTTCCCCGAACACGCGGACCAGCAGGGGATTGAGATTGGCGGCATCGGCGTACTGGTGCAGCCCGATCGGGGTCGGCCACAGCCAGTGAAATCCGGCACCCATTGCCATGCCTGCGCTCCCTCGTCGTCGCCTGTGTGGCGATCGTAACGCCGCTGCCCGACGCGTGGCTGCCCTGGGCGGTCAACGCGATCAACGAAGAGCCCCTGGGAGCGCTGGTGGTAGGACGGGGAGAGGTCTGGTGGGTGAGGCGGCCGACGACAAGGGCCGCCCGTGCGGCGGCACGGATCGTTGGGTCCGCGGCAACACGAGATCTGCCGGACCGCCGGGACGACGCTCGACTGCTGAGGCTTGGACGAAATGCGCTGATACGAACGCCGTGTCCACTGACGCCGAGGTGACGTGCCGCAGTACGCGTGGAGCGACGAGCGAATGACGGTGGGCGCCAGAACTTGCATTCTGGCGCCGTGCACGCCATCTTGGCGTCATGCCCAGCATCCAGATCAAGGACGTTCCCGAGGAAACGCACGCCGTGCTGCGCCAGCGAGCCGCTGCGGCCCGCCAGTCGCTGCAGGAGTACCTGCGCAGCCGGCTCATCGACGAGGCGGGCACCCCAACCCTCGATGAGATCCTGGACCGGGCGGGAGGCCGGGCAGGCGGCTCGGTTCCATTCTCGGTGTCCGCCGAGACGTTGCGGGAGGATCGTGCTCGTCGTTGACGCCAGCGTCCTCGCGCCCGCACTCGCAGACGACGGGCGGGACGGTGACGCGGCGCGCGCGCGGCTCCGCGGGCAATCGCTCGTCGCTCCCGAGCTCATCGACCTCGAGACAACCTCCGTGATCCGTCGCCAGTCCGAGGCGGGGCACCTCGACCTGCGAAGAGCCGGGCTCGCGCTCACCGATCTGGTCAAGCTGCCCCTGCGCCGGGCTCCTCACCGGCCGCTGCTGCCCCGCTGCTGGGAGCTCAGGCAGAGCCTCACGGTCCACGACGCCGCCTACATCGCCCTCGCGGAGGTGCTCGACGTCGCCTTGCTCACCGCCGATGCGCGCCTGGCGAACGCACCTGGGCCACGGTGCGAGATCGAACTGCTCGCATCGTAGACCACGTTGTGCCGCACACGACCATGTGACTGAGGCGGCCTTGTTTCGCTGAAGCGATGATCGTTCGAAGGGCACGGCTAGCGCCAGCGTCACGGCGCATGGCCGCAGCCCCACCTCCCGCCCACGCGTCCGGCACGTTCGCGATCGGGGGCGAGCTCGTCGTTCACCGGCTTGGGTTCGGCGCGATGCGCCTACCCGGCGTACGCGACGACTCGATGCCCGTGGACGACGCCCGGGCCGTGCTGCGTGAGGCGGTCCGCCTCGGGGTCGACCTCATCGACACCGCGTGGATCTACGGGCGCTCAGAGAAGCTCATCGCCGACGCGCTGCACCCCTGTCCCGACGGACTCGTGATCGCGACCACGGGCGGGCTGCGCGCGGGCGGTCACCCCGACGGCCGGCCCGAACGGCCGCGCCCAGACTGCGAGGACAGCATGCGGCCAGAACGTCCCCTTCGAGGAACAGTTCGGCGTGATCGGCGCGCTTACCTGGCTGCTTGACCGCTCACCGGTGATGCTGCCGATCCCCGGCACGGGCTCGATCGAGCACCTGCGCGAGAACGTCAGAGCGGCGCTGCGCTGAGGTCGCAGCCAGGTTGTCTGTCCGACGGGCCGACGGTTGGGCGCCCAACGGTCGGCTCAAGCGCGCCCCGCCCTGCCTGCAATCCTGTCCGAGGTGAGCGGATGGCCACGCCTGACCGAGCGGATCGAGGGGGAGCTCGTCGTGGTCGAACCGCTGGCAAGCGTTCACGAAGACGGCCTGTTTGCTGCTGGCCAGGGCAGGGACGTTTGGCGTTACCTGACCGCGTTTCCCAATGCGTGTGAGAGCCCCTTGCATCTTCGTCGCTGGATGAACGAGGCGCTCGCAGCCGTCGAGGCAGGCACAGAGGGCGCTTGGGCGATCGTCGAGCGCAGCAGTGGCGTGCCGATCGGCAGCACTCGGTTCATGGCCCTGCGGCCCGAACACGCCGGCCTGGAGATTGGATGGACTTGGCTCGGAAAGCCCTGGTGGCGCACCGGCGCGAACGTCGAGACCAAGCTGTTGCTCTTCGGGCACGCATTCGACACGCTCGGATGCGAGCGCGTGGAGCTGAAGACGGATGCCCGTAACGCACGCTCCCGCGCCGCTATTGAGGCGCTTCCTGCACAGTTCGAGGGGATCCACCGACACCACATGAAGGTCCCCGATGGCTGGCGAGACACGGCTTGGTACAGCGTTATCGCCCCAGAGTGGCCAGTGGTGCGCGCGGCCCTCCGGCGACGGCTCGCACACAACGGCGTCACGGCCTACGCTCACACGTGATGTGCTCGCTTCGACGTGCATT
>JALZJA010000474.1 GCA_030860005.1 Actinomycetota bacterium | reverse complement strand
CGCCCGCGTTGCGCAGGACGTGCGCCTCGCCGTCGCGCAGGCCCAGCGCCGCGAAGACGTTCAGGCGCGAGTCCATGCAGGTCACGATGGCCAGGCGCCGGCTGGGGCGGACATCCAGATGCCCAGTCGGCAGCGACGCCGCAATGTCCCGGTTGTTGGCGATCAGCTCGTCGATCACGTCCACGCGCGGCACCCTAAACGGCATCGCCGTCGAGTCGCTTGCAGCTGCGACTACGGCACGATCTACCGGGACAGCCGCGAACGCACCGCGCGCTATCCGGCCGGATCGACCAGCAGGCTCGCCGACGCCGCGTCGTACTCGACCACGACCGGGTCGGGCTGCTCCGGAGAAGCGCTTCGTGGCGAGCCGGCGCCAAGCACACGGTTACGCCCGTCCGCCTTGGCGCGGTACAGAGCTTCGTCGGCAGCCCGGCAAAGGTCATGCAGACCCGGGCCGTCGCGTGGGTACTCAGCGACTCCCGCGCTGAAGGTGAGGCACGCACAACGGCCATCGCGGCCGGTGAACTGCTCGGCGCGAAAGCTCTCCAGCAGCTCCGCCACGCGCTGGATAGCGTCGTCGCGACCCATGCCGTACATGCCGACGACGAATTCCTCGCCGCCCCACCGCCCGACGACGTCCTCGCCGCGAAAGGCCGCGGCGAGCATCGCTCCGATCTGCCGCAGCGCGGCGTCGCCGGCCGCGTGCCCGAGTCGATCATTCAGCCGCTTGAAATGATCGAGGTCGATGAGAGCGATCGACAGCGGCTGTTCCAAGCGGTCGGCCAAAGCGATCAGGTCTTCGAGCGCCGCTGTGGACTTCCGTCGGCTCGCGATCCCGGTGAGGCTATCCGTCTCGGCGAGCTCGCGGTAGAGGTGCACCCTGTCGAGGCGGTTCTGGATCCGTGTGACTATCTCCGGGCCGAAGATCGGCTTGCTCACGTAGTCGTCTGCTCCCGCCTCGAATATCCGCTCTACGGATCCGGCGTCTACACGGGCGGTCAAGAACAGCACGGGAAGCTGACCGAAGCGCACGTCAGCGCGCACCGCGCGACAGAGGTCGATCCCGTCCAGCTCGGGCATGTCCAGGTCGAGCACCAAGAGGTCCGGATTGATCGCCTCAAGGCGCTCCCAGAACCGACTGGGATCGTTCAGGGTCGCAACCTCCAGGCCGACGGGTGAAAGCAGGGCCGCGAGAGCCTGCGAGATCGCCGGATCGTCGTCGACCGCCAACAGCTTGGCCTGTGCTCGGTCGCGCCGCTCGACCGTCTCGCACACCGCGTCGACAACGTGACTCGCCGGCCGCGATCGTTGAATGAACCCGCTGGCGCCGCGCCGGGATACCTCGACGCGGTCGACGAGGGCTTCGCTGCTCGTGAGCACGACCACGGGGACCGGCGGCTCGGCGCCGACGAGATCGACGAGCAACTCGAGCCCATCATGGTCTGCTCCGGAGAAGCTCAGGTCGAGCACGGCGGCGTCCGGCGGCTCCATCACCACCAGGCGGCGGGCAGCGGCAGGTGAGGCGGCGCTGCGAGGGCGCAGATGTCGGCCCAGCGCCTCGACGGACAGCCGCTTGGTGAGCACCGGGTCGGGACTCACCAGCAGCAGCGCGCGGCCGTCCGACAGCGGTGGACCGGCAAGCCCGTTGTCCTGTGATCCCACCGGGGCGTCGTCGAGCTGGCTGCGGAGCGCGAGCACGAGCTCGGCCAGTCGCGGGGCCTCAGATGGCGCCGGGCCGTCGAGCACGCCGAGCGCCTGCTCAAGCTCGCGCGCCAGCTCCGAGCCGCGTGGCAGGCCGAACATGCCCAGTGAGCCCGCCAGCTTGTGGGCATCGCGCTCAGCGTTGGCGCGCAGGCTCTCGTCGAGCTTTCCTTCGAGCATCGCCGCGACCGTCTCCTCAAGCGTTTGGACCCGGCGGGCAAGCTCGCCTCTGGTCCTCTCAAAGACCGCCTGAACGGTGGCCGGTACCTGGCTCATGATGCGAGGATCGCCGCCACCTGGTCAGACAGCGCCATCGGGTCGAACGGCTTGGTGAGCATGCCCGTGACGCCGAGCATCTCGAAGCTCTGCCGGTCGCCGGTCTGGGCCTTCGCCGTCAGCAAGATCACCGGGATGTCCCGCGTCTTGGGGTCGTCCCGCAGGAGCTCGAAGGTGGTCGGGCCGTCGATGCCGGGCATCATCACGTCGAGCAGGATCGCGTCGGGGCGTTCGGCAATCGCCTTGGCGATCCCCTCGACTCCTGAGCTGGCGCTCGAGACCTGCCAGCCACCGACGGCTTCGAGGCTGATCTGCGCGACCTCGCGGATGTCGTCTTCGTCATCGACCAACAGGATGTGCTTGCGCATGGTCGCTTCCCGGTGTGGGTTGTTGGGTGAGCCGCGCGAGTAGGCGCACGACGCGTTGCTCGAAGTCCTGCGGTGTGATGCGGCCCTTGGTCAAGAACTCGGTGCTCGCGCCGAGGCGCAGGCGCTCGCGGTCTGCCTCGTCGAGCTCGTGGGCGGTGTAGACGACCATCGGCAGGGCGCTCAGGCGCTCGTGATGGCGTAGCCAGTCGACGACTTGGAAGCCGTCGGTTTCGGGCAGGCCGATATCGAGCACGAGCAGGTCGGGCAAGACCTGCTGGCTGAGCTCGATCGCCTCGCCACCGTCAGCGGCGTGGAAGGTCTCAATCTCATGGCGCTCGAAGATCGCCGTGAGGATCGCGGCGAGATCGGGGTCATCCTCGACGATCAGCACCTTGTAGGGCTTGTCGCGGGGGTTGACGGCGCGCCGCAGCGCCTCAAACAGCGCCGCTTCGTCAAGCGGCTTCTCCAGCCAGTCCGAGACAGGAGCACTGGGAGCCTCGGCCTCGGCTTGTGCGAGCACGCTCAAGATCACGATCGGGATATCGTCGGTCTCGGGCTGATCCTTGAGCGCCGCCAAGGTCTCCCAGCCACTCATACCGGGCATCAGCAGATCGAGCAGGATCGCGTCGGGGCGATCCACGAGCGCACGCTCAAGCGCCTGCTCGCCACAGCGCGCGGCGATCACGCGGTAGCCGCGCCGCTCGAGCATCGCCCCCACGACCTCCACCACCGAGGCGTCGTCATCGCAGACCAGCACGAGCGGGCCATCGCCCGAAGGCGCCTCGCCGCACGCGAGCCCCTCATCGCTCAGGGCAGGCAGCACGAACGAGAACGTGCTTCCCCGGCCGAGCTCGCTCTCGACCCAGATCCTCCCGCCGTGGTGCTCGACGATCGTGCGACAGATCGCAAGCCCCAGACCCGTGCCGCCCTTCTCGCGCGAGTCGGAGGCGTCGACCTGCTGGAAACGCTCGAAGATCGACGCGAGCTTGTCGGACGGGATCCCGCGGCCCTCATCGCAGACACGGAAGAGCACCTCGTCGTCGCGGCGCTGTGAGCAGATGCGAACCGTGCTGCCGGCCGCCGAGAACTTGATCGCGTTGCTGATCAGGTTGGTCAACGTCTGGATGACGCGATCGGCGTCGGCGACGAGCGCGACGGGCTCCGCTTCGAGCGCGAGGCTCACGCGCGCCTCGGCGGACACTGCCGCGATCCCCTCGGCCGCGCGCTCGATGAGCTCCATCGCGCTGCAGCGCTGCGGGTGCATGTCGATCGTCCCCGAGCCGATGCGCTCGATGTCGAGGATGTCGTTGATCAGGCGCACGAGGCGGTCGGTGTTCTGTACCGCGATCTCGACCATCCGCTGGCCCTTGGGGGGCAGCGCCCCGAGCACGCCGCTCTCGAGCAGGCCGAGCGAGCCGCGGATCGACGTCAGCGGCGTTCTCAGCTCATGGCTGACGACGGAGGTGAACTCGTCCTTGGCGCGCTCGGCCTCGTGGCGTTCGGTGATGTCCTGGCCCGTGCCCAGCATCCTCAGCGGTACTCCGCCCTCTCCGACAATGACCTCGCCGCGGGCCTGATGGACGCGCACGGTGCCGTCCGGGCGCACGATGCGGTGCTCGAAGGAGAAGGCCTCGACGGTGGCGCACGCCGCCTCGACCGTGGCCCTCACGGTCGCGCGATCGTCCGGGTGCACGCGCCGAAGGAAGCCCTCGAATGTCATGGGTTCCTCGCTGGGCTCGAGTCCATAGATCCGGTACAGCTCGTCGGACCATTCGGTCTTGTTCTCGACGATGTCCCACTCCCAACTTCCGAACTCACCGACGGACTGGGCGTCGACGAGCTGCCGGCGCTGGCGCTCGAGCAGCTCGGCGGCGGCCTTGCGCTCCGTGATGTCCCGCACGAAGGCGTTGAATGAGTAGCCGTGCTCCGTGCGAACAGGGGAGATCGTCAGCTCGATCGGGAACTCGTGTCCGTCGCGGTGCAGCGCCGGCAACTCCACGAGCCGGCCGAGGACCGGTCCCTCTCCCGTGGCCAGGAAGCGCTCCATGCCGCGCCGGTGCGCTTCGCGCTGAGGCTCGGGAACGATCGTGTCGGCCAGATCGCGGCCGAGTACGTCCTCGCATGGCCAGCCGAACGTCGACTCCGCCTGCGGATTCCAGTCGGTGATCGCGCCGTCGCTGTCGATCGCGATGAAGGCGTCGTGAGCCGTCTCGAGGATCTGGCGCGTCTCGCGCTCGCTTGCCGCGAGGGCCGCCTCTGCGCGCTTGCGCTCGAGGAACTGACCGATCTGGCCCGACAGCGCGTCGAGCATCTCAAGCAGCGCGGAATCGGGCGACCTGACCTCGTAGCTGAAGAACTCGAGGACGGCGCGTGTGTCCGTCCCGCCCGGGACCGGGAGGAGAAAGCAGGCGTGGAGTCCGTCGGCGGCCGCGGGGCCGCTACGTCGGGAATGCGGTTCGCGGGTGACATCGGAAACCCAGCGCGCCTGCCGGCTCTCCCAGACGCGCCCCGGCAGTCCGATGCCCGGCGCGAGCTTCATGCTCCGGCTGACCGCTGCGAGCTGCTGTGCCTTTCGTCCTGTTGCCTGCCAGAACGCGACGCAACCGAGCTCGATGGGCGGGCCTTCAGCCGTCGCCATCCAGCAGGCGCCCACCGGCCAGCCCATGCCTTCGCCTATCACGCGCAGCAGCGCGTGCAGCGCTTCGTCGATCGTCGGCGATTCAGCCATCAGCCTGGCCGCCTGGTGCTGGACGTCGAGGTAGCGCTCGGTTCGCCGGCGCTCGGTGACGTCGCGGGCGATCATCGACGCCCCGCTCAGCTCGCCGTCCGCGCTCTTGATGGGCGAGATCGTGAGCGAGACGTCGGTTGGCCGGCCGCCCTTGGCGATCCAGTCCGTCTCGAGGTGATCGACCCGCTCGGTCTGGGTCATGTGCCGCACGGCGCGCGCCTCATCGTGGCGATCGGGCGGCACCAGAAGGCCGACCGACCTGCCGAGCACCTCCTCGAGGCGGTAGCCGAAGAGCTCCTCAGCGCCTCGGTTCCAGCTCACGATGCTCCCGTCCAGGGCGCTGCCGATGATCGCGTCGCCGGAGGAGTCGACCAGTGCCACCAGGTGCGCGCGCGCCTCTGCGGCGTCGCGCTGTGCCCCGACGGCTGCGGCTCGCGCGCCCTCGTTGAGGCGCCACGCCACCACGCTCGCGATCCCCGCGGCCGCCACGAAGGCGCCGTGGATGGCCGCCCACTTCCATGGATGCGCGACTGCGTCTGGGTGGTTGTAGACCTCATGGGGCGCAAGCGCGCCCGTCAGCCCGTGATGGATGACTACGTACGCAGCCGAGATGAGGAACGGCAGCCAGTCCTCGTACAGCGCGAGCACCACGATCATCACGAAGAAATGGAAGTGCGCTTCGATGACTCCGCCGGAGACGTGAACGATGAGCGCGGACGCCGTGATGAGACCCAGGGAGATCAGCGTTGCCGCGATCCGGCGTCTGCTCCTGACGCAGTACGCCGCGAGAGCCATGACCGCCAGCACGGAACCTTCGGTAAGCGAGTGCAGTGCGCCATAGCCCTGCACCAGGGCGAAGACAGGCAGCAGCAACGCGTGGAGCCACAGCAACACGGACAGCGCGCGATGTCGCTTCTGCCACGCGTCGTCTGGCAGCGTCCGGCCTTGAGGCAACGCGTGGCGCAAGCGAGCGACAGCCCTCATGGCGGCAGCAGGACGCTCGGTATGGAGAGTCGTCGCGTCTATCCAGCCGCTATCGGGCTCCGCGGGTGCGAGCTTGAGCGCCGCTGGACGGGTTCCTGCGGTGAGGCACCGGCCTATTTCCTGCCTCGCTCCTCTGAGCGCGATCGCCAGCGGCTGGATCCCGCCGCCAACCAGTACCGGTTGCGTCCAGGGCGCATTTCGCCGGTTTGGCCCCACGGTCGGTAGCGCCAGGCAGCATCCAGAAAGCCGCGACTCGGTTGCTGCCAGATCGGGCTCCGATAACGAGCGTCATCACTTCCTTTCGTTGAACCGTGGACGGGAGCGGAGCTCAGGTTCGCCCGAGGGAGCCGAAGCGGCTCGGCCTGGCAAGATCCCGGCGCGATGACGACCGGCGCAGAGGACATCGTTCGAGCCGCGAGCGCGCTGACGTCGCGGCTGCCGTCGCCGCTCGGCGTGCTGGCGAGGCTGGCATACAACTACCGCTGGGCGTGGCTGCCCGACGGGCCCGACGTCTTCCGCGACGTCGATCCGGATCGCTGGCGCGCGTGCGGCGGCAACCCGGTGCGCCTGCTGCAGGAGGCCTCGGCCGGGGCGCTGCTGCGCGCCGCCGGCGACGCGTCGCTCCTTGCGCGGGCCGAGCGAGTCGAGCGGGCGATCGCCGAGGACCTCGCCCGTCCGGCGGCGACCGGCGTCGTTGCCGAGGACCGGCCGGTCGCCTTCTTCTGCGCCGAGTACGGGCTGCACGTGTCGCTGCCGATCTACGCCGGCGGCCTCGGCGCGCTGGCCGGCGACATCGTCAAGGAGGCATCGGATCGCGCGCTGCCGTTCGTCGCCGTCGGGCTCATGTACCGGCACGGCTACTTTCGCCAGCGCGTGGACCGCAGCGGCTGGCAACAGGAGTTCTGGGTGCCGACCGATCCCGAGCGCTCGCCTGCCGTCCTCGTCACCACCGGCGAGGACCGCAGGCCGCTGCGCGTCAGCGTGCCGATCGACGACGACGAGGTCGCGGCGCAGGTGTGGCGCGTCGACGCCGGCCGGGTGCCGCTGTTCCTGCTCGACACCGACCTGCCCGATAACGCGCGCGTCGCGCGCTGGATCACCGCGCGCCTGTACGACAGCGATCCGAGGACGCGCCTGGCGCAGTACGTGCTGCTGGGTGCCGGCGGCGCCGCCGCGCTGCAAGCGCTGGGCATCGAGCCGGGGGTCGTGCACATGAACGAGGGGCACGCCGCCTTCGCCGCGCTGGAGATGGCAGGCGCCTCCGTGCACGCGGGCCTCGACTTCGAGGCGGCGTTCGCTGCCGTCCGCCGGCGCACCGTGTTCACGACGCACACGCCCGTGCCTGCCGGCAACGACACGTACCCGCCTGATCAGGTCAGGCTCACGCTCGGGCGGCTCGCCGAGTCGGTCGGGATCGACGCCGACGAGATCATCCGGCTCGGGCGCACGTGGCCAGACGACGAGGACGAGCCTTTCGGCGTGACGCAGTTCGCCCTGCGCGCCAGCCGGGGGGCCAACGGCGTGAGCCTGCGCCACGGCGGCGTGTCGCGCGAGATGTGGCGGGTGCTGTGGCCAGATCGCGAGCACGCCGACGTGCCGATCGGCCACGTGACGAACGGCGTCCACGTCCCCTCGTGGGTGGGCGCGCCGATGCGCCGCCTGCTCGACCGCTACCTTGGCGCGGGCTGGCCGCGGCGCGCCGCCGACCCGGCGACGTTCGAGCGCGTCGATGCGATTGCGCCCGAGGAGCTGTGGGATGTGCGTTGCGAGCAACGCCGCCTGCTCGTCGAGTACGTCCGCGACCGCAGCCAGGTCGACCGGATCGCGCGCGGCGAGCCGCGCGAGTACGTCGAGGCTGCGGCCAAGGCCTTTGACCCCGGGATCCTGACGATCGGCTTCGCTCGGCGACTTGCCACGTACAAGCGCCTGTACCTGCTGGCGCACGACGCGCAACGCGGCTTCGGGCTACTGCGTGGCGATCGCCCGGTGCAGCTGCTGCTGGCCGGCAAGGCGCATCCCCGCGACGACGACGGCAAGCGGCTCGTCCAGGAGCTGTTCGCCGTGCGTTCCGAGCAGCGCGCCTTCGAGCGCGTAGTGTTCCTCGAGGACTACGACCTCGGCGTCGCCGCGCGTCTCGTGCGCGGCTGCGACGTTTGGATCAACGTGCCGCGACCTCCGCTCGAGGCGAGCGGGACGAGCGGCATGAAGGTCGCCGTCAATGGCGGTCTGCAGCTCAGCGTGCTCGACGGCTGGTGGGCGGAGGGCTACGACGGCACCAACGGCTGGGCGCTGACGGGCGACATCGACCTCGACCACCACGGCCAGGACGCGCGCCACGCCGGCGAGCTGTACCGGATGGTCGAGAGGGAGGTCGTGCCGGAGTTCTACGAGCGCGACGGCGCCGGCATCCCGCAGGCCTGGATCCGGCGCGTCAAGCGCTCGATGCGGACGCTGATCCCGGCGTACTCGGCCACGCGCATGCTGGCCGAGTACGAGGACCGGATCTATCGCGACTCCTGACGGGGAGACGATGCGCCCGCTGCTCAACGCGTTGCTGTTCTTTCCGACGGGAGCGATCGAGCAGACGCCCGAGCAGGCCGGGCTGGCATATCGCGAGCTCGAGCTGAGGACCGACGACGGCGAGCGGCTGCACGGCTGGTGGGTGCGGGCGCGCACAGGTCCGCTCGGTCACGTGCTGCTGTGCCACGGCAACGCCGGCAACGTCGGCGACCGTGTGCTGCACGTCGCCGTGCTGAGCGCCGTCGGGTTCGACGTGCTGGCGTTCGACTACCGCGGATACGGTGCCAGCAGCGGCACGCCCGGCGAGCAGGGCACCTACCGCGACGCCCGCGCCGCGCTCGCCTGCCTGCTGGACGAGCCCGGCGTCGACCCCACGCGCGTGCTCTATCTCGGCGAGTCGCTGGGCGGTGCCGTCGCGCTCGAGCTCGCGCTCGCGCACCCGCCCGCGGGGCTCGTCCTGCTGTCGGCGTTCACGAGCGTTCGCGACATGAGCCGCCTGCACTACGGCCTGATCCCGACGGCGCTCGTTCCCGACGCCTACCCGAGCCTGCGCCGGATCCGCGACCTGCGCGCGCCGCTGCTCGTGCTCCACGGCGAGGACGACACGATCGTGCCGCCCGAGCACGGCCGGGCGCTGTTCGACGCCGCGCCCGACCCGAAGCGGCTGCA
>JALZJA010000547.1 GCA_030860005.1 Actinomycetota bacterium | reverse complement strand
CAGCACGCGCACGCCGCGCGCCTCGGCGAGCGCCGCGGTTGCGTCCAGCGAGCCGTTGTCGACGACGATGACCTCGATCTCGCCGTCGAAGACCTGCGCGTCGAGCGCGTCGAGCGTCAGGCCGAGCAGCCTCTCGGCGTCGCGCGCCGGGATGACGACCGACACATCAGCCATCGCGTGCCGCCAGCGTGTGCAAGCGGCCGCGCGCGGCCCGCGCGAGCCGTCGCAGCGGCGAGTCCTCGTCTCCCGGCTGAACGGGCCTCACGAGCGGCGTGAGCAGGTCGCGACACTGGTGCGGGATCCGCTCGGCGACGGTGCCGAGCACGTACGCCGCGACGGCGCGCTGCGCGAGGCCGCTGAGCAGCACGACCTGGCGCGCGCGGCCGACCACGTCGTCGGCTGCAAGGCGCCTGATGAGGATGCAATCCGCCCACACCGTCTGACCGTCGCGCCGGTGCACGAGCGTCTCGCGGTAGGGCGTCGCGGGCTGCCACGTCTCCGTCGACAGCGAGAGCAGGTCAAAACCGCGCCCGTCGAGCGCCGCCAGGGCGTCGTGGAACACCGGCTCGCCCTCGTAGAACGGCTCGAAGCGCAGCTCGCACTGCACGCAGTAGGCGCGGTCCAGGAAGCCCCCGCACGCAAGAAGCACCTCGAGGTCCATCCCCTCGAGGTCGGTCTTGAGCAGGTCGACGTGCCCGATGCCGTGCTCGTCGAGCATGCTCGGCAGCGTCCGTGTCCGCACGAGCTTGCGATCGACGACGCGGAAGTACTCCTGCAGCGCGTACTTCTCGACGAGCTCGGGCTTGGGCTCGAGCAGGCCGGACACCGACACGAACGACCGCGTCGTGAAGCGGCGAATGCCGGGGGAGCCGGCGACGATGTCCGACAGCGTCAGCCGCCGCTCGAAGTTGTCGCCGCTTCCCGCGGGCCGGTCGGCCGCGTCGACCTCGACGAGCGTGGAGCTGCTGCGCGCCCACGGCGGGAGCGGAAAGGGCGCGTCCCCGCCGGAACCGAGGTTCACGACCGTGAATCCCTGGAGGTCGCGCAGCTCCATGGCGACAACGCTACCGGCGGACGACGGCGACGAGGTCGAGCGCCTCCTCGAGCGGCCCCTCGGCGAGCGAGAAGTCCTCGACGCCGATCTCGCGCGTCCGTGGATCGACGCGCCGGCGCGCCAGCCGCAGGCTCGCGTCGTACAGGCGCTGGCGCGCGAAGCGCGGCACGACGCGGCGCAGGCGCAGCGGGTCGAGACGCAGCAGCGCGTCGAGCCGGCGGTGCTCGCGCTCGACGAACTCCATCTGGCGCGGCGAGCCGAAGATGCCGAGGATGCGCACGTCCCGAAACCAGGCCGCCATGAGGCTGCGCAGCTGCTCGGTGTCGTACTCGATGTAGTGGTACGGGTCGATGATCTCGTCGGGCCGGCCGAACGTGAGGCGGTTCGGCGTGACGAAGATCGCCGTGCCGTTGAGCTCCATCACTCGCCGCACCTGCCCGAGCACGCGCTCGGGGTCGGGCACGTGCTCGATCGACTGGATCGACAGCACCGCCTGAAACTCCGAGTCCTCGAACGGCAGCGTGCGCATGTCACCGACGACCGTCTCGCGATCCTGGCCCTCGAGCGCCCGCGGGTCGGCGTCGAAGCCGACGGTCTCGCGCGGGGCGAGCAGGTGGAAGGAGTGCCCGACGCCGCAGCCGAGGTCGAGCACCTTGCCCTCCTCGGGCAGCAGCTCCGCGCACAGCTTGTACGCGGCGACGTGCCGCTGCCAGGTTGGGTTGAAGCCGTCCTGCGACGTGCTGACGCGCTCGCCGGTGACGCTCACGGCATGAACTTCCGGTTGCGCCAGATCTTGTTGCGGTGCAGGACGAGCTTGCCGGCGGCGCCGAGCGTCCGCAGCCCGTAGACGATCGAGGCACCGAGGCCGATCGAGGACGCGTCCTCGTCGTAGATCGTGCGTGCCGGGACCTCGCCGATCGTGAAGCCGAAGTGCACCGCCTGCATGATCAGCTCGGAGTCGAACGTGAAGTCGATCTCGTTGCGCAGGAAGGGAACGGTCATCAGCAGCTTGCGCGAGTACGCGCGATAGCCGGTGTGCAGCTCGGAGAGCTCCGTCCCGAGAATCCGGTTCTCGATCGAGCTCAGCGCCCTGTTGGCGACGTACTTGTAGCGTGGCATGCCGCCGCGCAGCGCCGCGCCGGGATCGGCGAGGCGGGAGCCCAGCACGAAGTCCGCCTCGCCGCGGACGATCGGCTCGATCATGTGCGGGATGAGGTCGGGCTCGTACTGGCCGTCGGGGTGCAGCATCACGATGATGTCGGCCCCGCGCTGGAGCGCCTCGAGGTAGCACGTCTTCTGGTTGCCGCCGTAGCCGACGTTGTGCGGGTGCCAGATGAGGTGCAGCGGCAGCTTGCGCGCGAGCTCGAGCGTCGTGTCGGTCGAGGAGTCATCGACGAGGATGATCTCGTCGACGACGTCGCGCGGGATGCCGGCGAACGTCCGCTCCAGCGTGCGGGCGGCGTTGCGGGCCGGCATGACGACGATGACCTTCGGGTCGTCAGGCACGGCGCGCCTCGAAGTAGACGCTGCCGCCGCGCTTGAGCGCGATCTCGAGCGCCGAGGCGA
>JALZJA010000545.1 GCA_030860005.1 Actinomycetota bacterium | reverse complement strand
ACATCGGCCCCGGCCAGATGGCGCGCCGCCGCGACCGGCTCGGCGACCAACTCGACCTCCCCCAACCCGGCCAGCCGGGCCGCCTCGCGCAACGCCGCCTTGCGCTTGTTTGACCACGACGCCGGATGGGTCAACCGCACCACCCCAGGCGCCGCGCCCCCAAGCTGGCGCCTGGCCTCGCCGGCGACCCGCTCGAGCACCGCGGCCGCCGCCTCCTCAACGGCAACCGGGCGCCCCAGATCGAGCGGCGCCTCACCCAAATGCACCTTCGGCGCGCGCTCCAACCGCCCCGGCGCGAGCGCCGCCCCCCGCTCGGCCTCCCAACCAACCACCAGCTCCCCATCACCATCCACCCACACCAACGACGGCAACCGAAACTGCTGCGACTGCGAACCCCCCACCTCAACCAACCGCGCCGCCGCACCATCAACCGCCACCGCCGCCGTCGTAAACGACGTCCCATAATCGATTGCCAACGTGTAGGTCACTGGTCCGGCGTCGCCGCCTCGTCCGTGGCGGCCGCGGCCATCGCGTCGAGCTCGTCGACGTGCGACTGCAGGCGGCGAAGCTCGGACAGGCGCTGGCGCGCGAAGGCTTGGGCCTCTGCGCGTTCGTTCGCCTCGAGGCGAAGGACGCGTTGCTGCTCGTCGAGCGCATCGGCCAGTTCGCGCTCGCGCTGGTCGAACGCGGCTTGAAACCCCTGCTCGAACCGCCGTCGCTCCGTCAGCACCGTCTCTGTCAGGCTCGGCGGCACATCCGTCCGGGCGCGTTCGATGGCGCCCTGAAGCCGCCTTGCGGCCTCCTGCTGGTCACGTATCCGCCTGCGCTGGACGATCGCCAGCGGCATGAGTGCGAGCCCCGCGACCGCCGCGATCGGAAGCGCCGCGCCGATTACAGCGCCGCCCGTGATGCTGCCGACAAGCCCGACCGTGCTCGACGGCGCCGCGGCCATCATCAGCGTCGGCATGTACGTCGACGCGGCGTCGCCGAGCCCGCCAGGCGGTCGACGCCCCGCATCGGACCACGAACCCGCAAGGTCGCCACGAACGTCGAGGTTGACCCGACGGGCGTGAAGCTGGACGGCGAGCTCTCGCTCGAGGCGCTGCGCGATGTCGGCGACGCGGCGGTTGAGCACTGCCTCCAGCCGTGCGTGAGCCGCCCGCAAATGTGCGTCGAGCGCCTCAGGCACGGCTTCGGGCTTGAGCCGGTTCGACCTGATGTCGTGGTCGTAGTCGGCGCGGATCTGATGCAGCTCGCGGTTCCACTCCCGGGTCAAGTGCTGGCCCAGAAGCGTGAACTCGTCACCGAGCGCCACGGTTCCTACGTGCTTCGTCTTGGAGAACTCGCGCTTGCGCTCGGCCGCGGCCTGGTGGGCGTCCTCGAGCCGAGGATCCCCGTCCGCGGCGGCGACCGCCGTCCGGTCGGATTCTTCGAGCTCGGCCAGTACGCCGCGGGCCACCTGGAGCACGTTGCGCCGTCGTAGTGCGCGCACCCGACGCGACACGGCCGAGGTGAGCACGGCCTCGAGTTCGGAGTATCCGCTCTGGGCTTTCAGCCGCTCGGCGAACTCGGCCTTGCCGGCCTCGTGGAATGTGAGGGCCTTCTGCGCGGCGCGGCTGCTGACGGGCAGGAACGGGGCGTCCTTCCAGCGCGGTGCGTGCTCGGCCAGCAGCTGCCGGTTGTCCTTGAGGATGCGCTCCCAACCCGCGTACAGGTCGCGCTTGGTCAGCACAAAGAGCACCGTGCCGATCCGGCTCGTGGCCCGGCTCAGAAACGTCAGCTCGGGCCGGGACATCGGCGCGCTCGCATCGACGACGAACAGCAGAGCATCGGCGTGGCCGAGCGCGGCCAGCGTGATCTCCGCGTGGCCGGCTTCGAGCCCGCCGACGCCGGGCGTGTCGATGAGTGTCACGCCGCTCGCCAGCAGCGGATGCTCGAGCGCCACGTCGACAAGGTGTACTCCCTTCTCGTTGAGCGGGTTGCCCGCAACCGAGGCGTAGGCGCCGACCCTGTCGAGCGTGACGCGCTCCGGATCGCCGCCCTCCCGGAAGATCGTCACCGTCTCGGGGGATCCGTGCCGCAGGACGATCCGGGCGTTCGTCGCCACGTCAGCGTCCACAGGCACGAGGTCCGGTCGGCCAAGCAGCGCGTTGACCAGTGAGCTTTTCCCGCGCTTCGCCTCGCCCGCGACTACGAGCGTTGCACCGACGGACTTGAGCCGCTCGACCTCCCCGCGAACGCTCGCGGCGAGGTCGGCACGCCCGCGCGCGTCAGCGACGCCCGCGAGCTCCCGAGCGAACCCCTCTATTCGGGCTCCTACGTTGGGCGCGCGCGTCTTCGAGCCGGGCGTCGTCACGATGACTCGTTCATCCCGCGGCCAACGCCTCGAACGAGCGATACATGATCCGGGCGATCCTGGCTTCGGCTTCCGTCGCCGCGTTCAGGTTGGCGTACTCGCGCCACTGCGCGATCCGCTCTCGCGCGGCGCTCTGCACCTGGCGCGCCGACGCACCGGGCGGGAGGCCGACCTTCCCCGCCGGGTCCGAAGTGCGCATCAGAAGTGCGATGTCTGCCTGCAGCGACTCGGGCAACAGCGTCTCCGGCGCCGCGGCGGCCTGTGCAGCCCAGATCTCCGCGATCACCCTCATGTCGGGTTCGAGCCGTAGATCCTCGACGGCCTCCCGAAGCTCGAGCAGTGCCGGTGCGCTCTGCGCGTCGGCCGCCTGCCAGCTGATACGCGATAGCGCCTCGAGCGCAGCGTTCGCCTTGAGCGCGTCGGCCCGCTGGGCGAACGTTTCGTCAAGCAACGTCCGCAGCCGATCGATCCCCGAAATCTTGCGCAGTTCGCGCTCGAGTGCACCGGCCCCGTCGGCGCCTGCGTCGATCAACTCGAGCGCGCGGCCGATCCCGAACAGATCGAGGAGGGCGGCCAAGCGTCGGCGCTGGGTCTCGGGCACTGGCGTGTCGTAGCGCAGGAGCTCCTCGTGCGAGAACAGGAGCTGCTCGCGCTCGAGCGGGTCCGCGCGCGCTAGGAGCTCGAGCGCGAAGGCGTCGCGTTCCTCGAGCTCACGCGCCTCGGTCGTCTGCGCCAGTAGACCCGCCATCGGCACCACGGTCGAGGCCACAGACCGTAGCGCCTCGGCCTGGCGCTCGGCGAGCTTCGCCGCGGTCTCGAGCGGGTTGCCGTCGCCGCCGATCTGGTCGGCGCGGCTGAGCACGGCAACCGCCGTGGCGGGCGATGCGTGCGTACCCTTGAACAGCGCGCTGAAAGCCTCCAGCGCCTCAGCTTCGTCCTGCCGCGCTGGGCTGCTCAACAGGAACACGAGTGCGTCCGCCTGCCGCGACGCCTGCCGCGACGCCCGGTCGCCGAGCAGCTCCTCGGTCCGGTCGCTGTACTGCTCGTTGACCGACGCGAGCCCTGGCGTGTCGATGTAGGTGACGTGCCGCACGCTGTCACGCGACAGGTAGACGTGAACGTAGTCGATCTCGGGCAGCGGCACACCGAACGCATCGGGCACCTTGCCGTCGCGCAGCGGCACGACCCGCCGGCTGCGGTCGCGTAGAACAACCTCGGCGCGCTCCGGCACGCCGTACGAGAACCAGGTCACGACCTTGGTGCACTCCTCGACCGCGGTTGGGGCGACACGCTGGCCGACGAGCGCGTTGACCAGCGTTGACTTACCCGCCTTGACGCGCCCGGCGATCGCGATCCGCAGCGGATCTCGGAGGTGCTCGCGGACGGGGG
>JALZJA010000471.1 GCA_030860005.1 Actinomycetota bacterium | reverse complement strand
CGCCCGCGTTGCGCAGGACGTGCGCCTCGCCGTCGCGCAGGCCCAGCGCCGCGAAGACGTTCAGGCGCGAGTCCATGCAGGTCACGATGGCCAGGCGCCGGCTGGGGCGGACATCCAGATGCCCAGTTGGCAGCGATGCCGCAATGTCCCGGTTGTTGGCAACCAGCTCGTCGATCACGTCCACCCGGCGCACCCTACGCCCGTCCGACACCAGCGGCAGCGCCAACGAGGAGCCGGCTCTGCTCTCAGCCCGGATCGCACGACGTACGATTACCAACCAGTCTCGTCTCGGCCATTCCGTCCCCTCATCATGTTCAGCGACGCGTTTCCCATCATCAGCACGCCAGACATGGAGCGAGCGCTCGGCTTCTATCGCGACCTGCTCGACGGCGACGTCGACGCGTTGCGCATTGGGGGCCCACTTGGGCATCGCTTACATCCCCGACGTCGTGGCCCGTGCGGGTGGACAGCGGTTCGCGCTGTGGGTTACGCCGACAGCTGCGACGCCGCGGTCGATGGGCTCCGGGGCAGCGTTGACCCTTGCTGTCGTCGGCGCGTGTTGCGGTGTTACGCCCGGGCGGACGTGGATCGAGAAGGCTGCGGTATCTGCGGCTCGTAATCGCCGTGAAGAAGCTCGGGTGCCGGGTCCAGTCCGTTCGGCCAGATCACGGTCCGCGCCTCGTCGTCGACGCGGGCCTGCCTGAAGTAGCCCGGATCACGGAGCGGCTCACCGAGCGTGCCGTGGAGCAGGAACGAGCAATCGATCTCGCGCACGACACCGTCGTTGAAGGCAACGCGGAGGCGGTGGTCGTCGAGCGGTTGGACCGCGGTCACCCGAAGCATCGAGGCAATGTTACGGGAGGGGCTCGATCGGGATCAGCGGCTCGAGCGCCTGAGCGCGTTCCCAGTTTTCGGCGAGCTCGTCGGGATGAAGCCGTGCCCACTCGCGAACGAGTCGCAACGCTCGCGGCGGCAGTGACCCGTTGAGGACGCGCAGACTGTCGAGCTCGATCTGGCCGACGTGTTCGCCGTAGGTGGCATGGATGTGCGGCGGAGGATGATCGGGCGGTACATCCAGACGACGATCCCGTAGAAGGTGGCGAGGCGAGGCACGCACGGATTCTCGGCCACCGCGCGGCGGAGCACATCTCGTCTCGGCGCCGTCAGTCCCGAGCTCGAAGGCCTTCGAGAAGCTGCACGCCCACGCCGAGCGACTCCTCGCGCGCCGCATCGGGGTCTTCGGCACCCGTGACGATGGGACACGCCTCGGCGAGCGCCCCGGTGACGACCATCGCGAGGCCATTGAGAGGCAGTCGCACGATGATCCCGCGGTTCATCGCGCGGCGGAACGCAGCGCAAAATAGCACTGCCCCCCACTGGCCATCGACGCGGCGCCAACGATGCCTAGACCGTGCGGTGACGCAGGAGTCATCGGTCATGATGGCGGCCTCGTGATGCGAGCGGCGGTGACTTCGGGCGTCGGCGGTCCTGAGCGCCTGGAGGTGCGCGATGACGTCCCGGTGCCAGAACCAGCCGCGGGCGAGGTGCTGGTCGAGGTCGGGGCGTGTTGTTGCAACAACTCGGACATCTGGCTGCGCGAGGCGCCTACGGGCGAGAGGACGATCCTCAGGCGCAGTCCGGCTGGTTGCGCGGCGTCGCGCCGCCGAGGTTCCCGCTCATCCAAGGCGCTGACATCGTGGGACGGGTCGTCGAGCTCGGCGAGGACGTGGACGCAGGGTGGCTTGGCCGGACGGCCGGCACTTCGTCATCCGCGTCGCCCACGACCGTCGAGACGACTGACGCGCCGGCCCGGGCGAAGCGGCTCTGGTTCGGCGAAGACCGGCGCTTGTGCGCTGGTCAGCGTTGGAGAGCGTGGTCAGCTCCCAAGGCTCGGGGGAGTTGGCTCGCGGATGTACCTCTACTTCTTGTTTCTCCTGCGGCCGGTGAGCCTGCCGGCGACCTTGTCCACGGCGTTCTTGACCGAGCTCTTGGCCTGATCGCCACGACCTTCGTTCTTCAGGCCCCTGTCTCCGGTCAGTGCACCGGCCGCTTCCTTCATACGACCTTTCGTCTTGTCGACGTTCTTGTCGGTCATGAAGCCTCCTGATGTGGGTGGGCGACGAGCGCCGGGGTGGGCGCAGGCCTGGTTTTGAACATGAGAGGAACCTCCTGTTGGTCGTCAATCCCTCCGAGCAAAGCCCGGCGGCAAGTTGTGAAGGGGCCCAGTGAGCGCGCGGGCGTCCGTTCAGGTAGCGGTCTGCGTGCGCACAGGACCGTCCGGCAAGCATATCGGCCACCCCGGGAGTCGCTACGGTCACAGGACGCGAGCGTCGGTGGGCTCACCGCCTCTCGCAGCTCGCCTGGCGAGCGCCTCCCACGTCGTTGCCGAGCCTGTCTGCGTAGTGCGCCAGCCCGGCGATGACCGTGGACAGGTTCTCCCGAGCTCGCTGAGGCGACCTGGCCTGGCAAGATCCCGGCGCGATGACGACCGGCGCAGAGGACATCGTTCGAGCCGCGAGCGCGCTGACGTCGCGGCTGCCATCGCCGCTCGGCGTGCTGGCGAGGCTGGCATACAACTATCGCTGGGCGTGGCTGCCCGGCGGGCCCGACGTCTTCCGCGACGTCGATCCGGATCGCTGGCGCGCGTGCGGCGGCAATCCGGTGCGCCTGCTGCAGGAGGCCTCGGCCGGGGCGCTGCTGCGCGCCGCCGGCGACGCGTCGCTCCTTGCGCGGGCCGAGCGAGTCGAGCGGGCGA
>JALZJA010000467.1 GCA_030860005.1 Actinomycetota bacterium | reverse complement strand
GGCAAGTCGGTCGACGCCGACGAGCTCAAGGACTACATGAAGGAGAACGTCGCGAGCTACAAGTACCCGCGCAAGATCTGGTTCGTCGACGAGCTGCCCAAGGGCCCGACGGGCAAGATCCTCAAGCGCGAGATCTCGCTGCCGGAGTAGGCCGGATCCAAGGCGGCCTCGATGCGAGTGGCGCTGGGGATCGGCGCCGGCCTGGGTGTGGCGGTCGTGGTGCTGGTGCTCACGCAGTTGCGGTCCGACGCTCCGCGCGCCAGCAAGATCGCATTTGGGAGCCAGCGCGACGGCGGCGACGGGGCGGTCTACGTGATGAATCCGGATGGTTCGAGACCGACCGGCCTGACCGGCAAGAACGCGGCCGCCGGCGAGCCGGCGTTCTCGCCGGACGGCTCGATGATCGCATTCGCGAGCCTTCGCGAGGCCGACGGCGAGCTCTACGTGATGAACGCAGACGGGTCAGCTCAGAGGCGCCTGACCGCCAACGCCGTGGACGAACACGGACCGGCGTTCTCGCCGGACGGCAGGAAGATCGTCTTCACGAGCGTTCCCGGTGGCGACGACGAGATCTACGTGATGAACGCTGACGGGTCGGGGCGGACGCGCCTGACCCACGGTGCCGCGTTCGACGCGAACCCGGTGTTCTCGCCGGACGGCTCGAAGATCGCCTTCCAGCACGGCTCGGCCGCCGGGAGAGGATCCGCCATATACGTCATGAACGCGGACGGGTCGAGGAAGGTTCGTCTCACCGACGACACCCAGTTCGCGAGCCAGCCGGTGTTCTCGCCGGACGGCTCGAAGATGGCCTTCACGGGCCTTCGCGGCGAAGACCTGGCGGTGTATCTCATGAACGCGGACGGGTCGGGGAAGAGGCGGCTGCCCATGGAAGGCTCCGCTCCGGTGTTCTCGCCGGACGGCTCGAGGATCGCCTTCGTGAGCATTCGCGACGACAACGAAGAGGTGTATGTGATGAACGCGGACGGGTCGGAGCAGACGCGCTTGACCGACAACACCGTCGCCGACAACTCCCCCGATTGGAGCGGCCCGCCGTAGTCACCAGACCTCGCGCGGTCGTCACGAATACGCCATCGGCCTATCCTCCGCATGGAGATGTCCAATGCAGACCAGCCACGCGTGTACGTCTGCGGCCACCGCAACCCCGACACCGACTCGATAGCGGCGGCGATCGGCTACGCCGAGCTGAAGAACCAGCTCGATCCGGAGTGCGAGTACGTGCCGGTGCGGCTCGGTGAGCCCAACCCGCAGACGCAATGGCTCATCGAACGCAGCGGCGCGCCGCTGCCGGTCTTCTTGCCGCACGCGAAGCTGCGCGTGCGCGATCTCATGCGCACGAGCTTCCCGGTCGCGAACCACATGGAGCCGGTGCGCACGGTCGGCCTCATGATGGCCGAGCAGAACGTCGACCTCGTCACGCTCGTCGACGATGATGAGGTCCTCTGCGGCGTGTTGACCGAGCGCGCGCTCGCGCGCCGCTACATCCGCGAGTCCCACGACGCGTCGCGGCTGGATGTCCCGACGCCGCTGAGCGCGATCGTCGAGGTGCTCGAGGGCAAGCTGCTCGTCGGTGACGAGCGCGAGATCCAAGGCCGCGTCCTGGTTCAGGCGATGGACAGCGCGTCGACGAGCAACGTCGCGGCCGGAGACGTCGTCGTCGTCGGCGACAGGCGCGATTCGCAGGCGCGCGCGATCGAGGCGGGCGTCGCGCTGCTCGTGCTCAGCAACGGCACGCTGCCGAGCGATGAGATCGTCGAGCTCGCCGAGGAGCGCGGCACCGCGATCGTGTCATCGCCGCTCGACAGCTACGTGACGAGCCGGATGATCACGCTGTCCGAGCCGTGCCACTCGTTCAGCGAGGGCATTCCGCTCACCGTCGGCAGGGACGACCTCATCTCAGACGTCGCCGAGCAGATCAAGGACATCCACTACCGGGCCGCGGTGACCGTCGGTCGCAGCGGGCGCCCGGTCGGCCTCGTCACCCGCTCGGATCTCGTCAGCCCGGCGCTGCGCCGCGTCCTGCTCGTCGACCATGCCGAGCGCGCGCAGAGCGTCCCGGGCCTCGAGGAGGCGCAGATCGTCGAGATCCTCGACCACCATCACATCGGCTCGATCGAGACGCGCATGCCGGTGCCCGCGGTGTTCGATCCCGTTGGATCGACGGCGACGCTCGTGACCGAGCGCTTCCGCGGCGCCGACGTCGAGCCGATCGCGTCGACCGCGACGATGCTGCTCGGGGCGATCGTCTCGGACACCGTCCTGCTGTCGTCGCCGACCACGACGGAGCGCGACCGCACCGCAGCCGCCCACCTCGAGGAGCTGGTTGGCCTCGATGCCGGCGACTTCGGCCGCGAGATGTTCGAGAGCAGCTCCGACATCTCGCACATCTCCGCCACAGATCTCGTCACGCGCGACCTCAAGGAGTACGAGGTCGACGGCGGCCGCTCGCTCAGCGTCGCCCAGATCGAGAGCGTCGGCGGCGCCGTCCACGAACGCAGGGACGAGCTGCGCAAGGCGATCGAGGAGCAGCGCGAGCGGCGCGACGACATGCTCTTCGCGCTCATGCTCACCGACATCCTCTCGGGCGACACGGTGCTGCTGTCCGCGGGCGGGGACGGGCTCGTGGAGCAGGCGTTCGGCAAGCGTCCCGTCGACGGCGCCGTCGAGCTGCCGGGTGTCATGAGCCGCAAGAAGCAGGTCGCCCCGGAGCTGCTCCAAGCGGCAGCCGGCGGTTAGGTACGGCCGCC
>JALZJA010000464.1 GCA_030860005.1 Actinomycetota bacterium | reverse complement strand
GCGACATGCGCAAGCCCTGGACCGCGGCCGGGATGCTCGTCGCCGAGCAGCAGTTCCGGCGCATCATCGGCTACCGCGACCTCGCCAAGCTCGTCATCGCGATCGAGCGCCACGCCACCGTCGCCGCACCGAAGAACCTCGACCGCCAAGAGGTCACCGAGCCCGTTACCGTCTGACCATCACACCACCGGGATTGCCGACGAAGTTCCACGACGATCCGGACAACCTCCCTCTGCCCGGACGACGGACGATGGACGACGGCCGACGTCGACTGGACGTCTGCCTCGATGAGGTGCCGCCTGAAGCCTTGCTCGGCGAGCGCGGAGGCCCAGCTCGGCTCGTTGCGCAGAAGCGCCACGACGCCGCTCAGCCGATCAGGCGAGGATCCACGAAGCGGAACTCTAGGTGCACCCGTTCGGGCGCCTAGGGGAGGACGCATTTCGAGGATCTCACTCAGGCCGCGCGCCTAGTCCGTGGGCACTAGACCGGGGTGGGTGGGACCTGTCCAAGAGGCTATGCTTAGTACATGGCAGACAAGAGAAAAACGAGAGATGCCGTGCGCTCAGCGATCACCGGCCGCTTCGTCCGTAAGGGCCGCGCGAAGAGCAGTCCGCAGACGACAGTGACTAAGCGGATCAAGCTCGGGCGGCGCGATAAGAAGAAGTAGAGTCAGCGGCGTTCTCGTCGTCGAGGACTTCGGCGTAGGCCAGGCGGGTGGCGTCGTCGACGCAGACGTGCACGAACTCCCAGCCGACCGCTCCACCGCGCCGGCGAAGACCGAGGGTTGTCCGCTGGGTTGCGGAGCGCGACCGTGTTGGCGGCCATCGGTGGATAGGCGCGGGGCTCAACCGAGACTTGGCGCTTAGCGAGGTGGAGGCCATTATGGCCAGCCAGCCCGTGCTGTCGACAAACCGCGCGATCGGGGGCAAACCGCAGCCATCGATCCCGCACCGAGTGAGCTTGTAGACGAGCTGACGTGCGCGGAGGCGCGATCAGAGCTGCCGCTAGGATCGGGTTTGTATGCGCGCACTCCAGAGGATCGACGCCGCGATCCACCGTTGGCTCGTCGCCCACAGCATCCAGGTGCTGCGCATGATCGTTGGGCTCGTCTTCCTGGCCTTGGGCCTGCTGAAGTTCTTCCCCGACGTCAGCCCCGTTGAGGGGCTCACGATCAAGACCACCGACGCCCTGAGCTTCGACGTGGTCCCCGGCCACATCGCGATCGTCGTGATCGCGAGCCTCGAGTGCATCATCGGCGTGCTGCTCATCGCCGGCCGCGGGCTGAGAGTCGCGGTCTACCTGCTCGCCGGGCAGCTCGTCGGCGTCCTCGCGCCGCTCGTGCTGTTCACCGGCCGGCTGTTCGACGGGCCGCACAACGCGCCGACGCTCGAGGGTCAGTACGTCATCAAGGACCTCATCCTCGTCGCGGCGGGATTCGTCGTCGCCTCGACGCTGCCCGGCCTCGTTCCGGGCGCCGATGCACCAGGGACCGAGCAGCGGCGCGGGCAGGCGCGGACCGATTGGACGGACTGGTCGGCGGAGCGCCTTAGCAGCTAGCTGACGCGGGCCCCGACTGACCGCCGGCTGGGCTGGACGCGGCGCGTGAGCGCGGCAGAACTCGCGGACGGCATCGTCTGGCACACTCGCCGGGCTAACGTATAACCTAATGGTTGTAAGTATGGCCGCGACCGAGCGGGCCGACGCGTTCTTTCATGCGCTGGCCGGTCCCACGCGCCGCGACATCCTCTCCGTGGTGCTGCGGGACGCGCACTCGGTATCCAACCTGGCCCGCCGCTATCCGATCAGCTTCGCTGCGGTGCACGAGCACGTAGGAGCGCTGGAGCGCGCGGGGCTCGTCACCAAGACCCGCCACGGCCGGGGAGCAGCGTGTGCGCGGCGATGTCGCGACGCTGCGGACCACCCACCGCCTGCTCGAGGATCTCGAAGCGCTCTGGTGCGGGCGCATCGACCGCATCGAGCAGGTCCTCGCGCATCCGACAGAAAGAGCACCGCAATGACCGTGATCAGCATCGTCAAGGACGCAGACGCCAGGACCATGACCATCACGGCGCGCTTCGACGCGCCGGTCGGCCGCGTCCGGCAGGTTTGGAGCGATCCGCGCCAGCTGGAGCGCTGGTGGGGGCCGCCGATGTATCGGCGGCGGTGACGGAGCACGACCTGGCGCCGGGCGGCACCGTGGCATACGCCATGACCGGCCCCGAAGGCGACCGACACCGGGGCTGGTGGCGCGTGCAGCCCATAGCCAGAGACGCCCGCATAGGA
Organism: Actinomycetota bacterium; assembly: GCA_030860005.1. Lineage (GTDB taxonomy): Bacteria > Actinomycetota > Thermoleophilia > Solirubrobacterales > Solirubrobacteraceae > CADCVQ01. Next base: position 1,720 of record JALZJA010000464.1, on the reverse strand, counting down.
CAAAGCAGAAGCAAGCGCACCGCAGCGCGGACGATCGCTTCCGGCGCGGAGCGGCACTGCGGATGGCCGAGTCCCGCGGGGTCGGCGCGGCGGGGGCCGGTCGGTCTGTCTGCTGGTAGAGCAGCAAGGTCCACTGTTCTACGAGGGAGGGATCGATGTCTTTGGTTTGCCATCTGGATGTGGCGGGCCGCCGGCGCTCGCCGGCGACGACGTCGGAGTTTCACCTTGGCCGTGCGCCGGGGAACAAGGGGGTGCGCTACCCGGCGGACCCGCCGCGCGTGGAGGAGATCGTCGCCGTGATGCGCCAGGCGGGCCCGGGCGTTCACGGCGACCGGGTGCGTGGGTTGATCGTCGTGCTGTGGCGGGCGGGGCTTCGCATCAGCGAGGCGCTTGACCTGCACGAGAGCGATCTCGAGCCCGGGCGAGGCGCATTGCTCGTCCGCGAGGGCAAGGGCGGGCGCCGCCGCGAGGTCGGAATGGACGACTGGGGCTGGGAGCAACTGCGGCCCTGGCTGGGCCGTCGCACCTCGATGCCGATCGGCCCGCTCTTCTGCGTCATCAACGGGCCAACACGCGGCAGGCCGTGGGCCGCGCCGGCGGTGCGGATCCAGCTGCGTCGGCTCGCGGCAGAGGCGGGGGTGCGGCGCCGCTTCGCCCCGCACCAGCTACGTCACGCCCACGCCGTCGAGATGGCTCGTGAAAGGGTGCCGCTGAACGTGATCCAGCGCCAGCTCGGTCACGCGAACCTGCGCGTCACCTCGATCTATCTGCAAGGAATCGACAGCGCCGAGATCATCAACGCCGTCCACGCCCGCAGGGCGCCGATGATGCCCGCCAGCGCCGGGCTGCGCCTCTGACCAACCGAAGCGACGCGGCGCGGCTCCGACCTGGACGCGCCGCGCCGCTCGGCACGGAAGCAGGCACGATGGCGGGCGCACGCTCCACTTCTGCTTCTCGCACCAGGATCATGAGTCTCGACGCCTCCAGGATGGCGCGGCGACCGTTTCGGGAGACCGCGGACCGCGGCGCACCTCAGGCGGGATCCCGTAGGCGGCCGTACTCTGCGGGGCGTGTCGGTGCCGTCCAAGTTCCGTGTGCGCGTGAGGCTGTTGTGCCGGAAGAGAAGCTGGCCGGGTATGCGCTCGATCCGACCCACCCGCGTGGGCGCCACACGAGCGGATTCGCCAGTGGCGTCTCGAGCGCGCACTGGATGGCTGCCCTCCAAGCAGGGCCGCTGCCGTCGCTGAACTCGCCGGGCTAGCGCTCGATGGGGCGATGCCGGCTGATGGGGAGCGCGTCGAGCACTTTGCCGAATGGTGGGGCCTCGCGCGGCGGTATGTCGAGGGTTGGAGGATCTACGTGACGGAGTGCAACCCTGCGGCGCTCGAACGCCGTGGTCGACAACAACGACCTCGCCGCTCCGGCGCTCCCAGCGGAGCGGTCAGCTGGCGGCTGAGTCGTCGCGAACAGAGGTCCCCGGCTGCTGCTCCACGACGGGAGGGGGAACGACCGTACGTTCGTCGCGCGGCGGTTTGCGCTGCGCGGGAGCCGGCCGCTGCTTAGGGCGCCCGGACCTGGGTCATCCTGAAGACTGGCTTCAGCTCCAGGCCCTCCGCCGCGATCGCGGCGGCGCCTCCCGACTCTCGGTCGACCACGCAGAGCACCGCGACGATCTCGGCACCGCGCTCGCGCAAGGCCCGACAAGACGCGATGACCTGAC
>JALZJA010000509.1 GCA_030860005.1 Actinomycetota bacterium | reverse complement strand
CGCTAGGCGCTGCGGTGCGGCTGTACGCGGCCGGTCGCTGCGATAGCGCGGCCGCGGGCATCGATCTCGCCGCCGCCGCGATCGCCGACGGCCGCGCGAGCGCGACGCTCGAGGCGCTGCTCGCGAGCTGAGCGGGCGACCGGCTGGTCGTGTAGCCGTAGTTGGTCGAAACCGCGCGGCTTCCGAACTGCAGCGATGAGGGAAGCGGGAGCGGCGCCGCCCGGCGCGACGCGGGCGGGTCCGTACATGCAGAAGTGACGGATGTCGCTGCTGTTCGTCTTTATGGCGCCCCTCAGGGTTGCGCCAGGTCCCGCTGGTAGCGTGCCGTCCGTGACGGTCGAGGAGTTCCTGGAGGCCTACGCGGCGCAGATCGGGGCGCAGATCCCGGACCGTGCGGAGATGGATGCGCTGCTCGAGGTCGCGTCGATCGCGGCTCACGCGTCGGAGCGCGCGGCCGCTCCGCTGGCGTGCTGGATGGGCGGTGCGAGCGGTGTCCCGGCCGCAGAGCTGCTTGCGGCGGCACGCCGCGTCGCCCCCGGCGTCGACTGATGGCAGTCTCAATCCAAGAAGCCCGCAACGCCATCCTCGAGCAGGCGCACGTGCTCGAATCCGAGGAGGTCTCGCTCGACGACGCGCTGGGCCGCGCGCTCGCGGCCGACGCCACGGCACCGAACGACGTGCCGCCGTTCGCCGCGTCGGCGATGGATGGCTACGCGATCCGCGCCGCGGACACGATCGACGGCTCCGCGCGGCTGAAGCTCATCGGCGAGGCGAAGGCGGGCACCGGCGCCGGCGTGACCGTCGAGGCGGGCACGACCGTGCGCATCTCCACCGGCGCGCCGATCCCGGAGGGCGCCGACGCCGTCGTGCCACAGGAGCGCACGAAGGTCGATGACGCGACGGTGATCGTCGACGGACCGATCAGGCTGGCCTATCACGTGCGTCTCGCCGGCGAGGACATCCGCGCCGGCGAGCTCATCGTGCACGCGGGCTCGCTGCTCGGGCCGGCCGAGCTCGGGGTGCTGGCCTCGCTGAACATCCCGCGCCCGAGCGTCGTGCGGCGCCCGCGCGTCGCGATCGTCGGCACCGGCGACGAGCTCACCGACCCGGGAAGACCGCTCAAGCCGGGCGCGATCCGCGACTCGAACGGCCCCGCTCTCGGCGGCGCCCTGCACCGTGCCGGCGGCGAGCTCATCGCGCGCATGCGGGCGAACGACGACTTCGACGCCACCGTGGCGGTGCTCAGCGCGGCCCTGCGCGACGTCGACATGCTCATCACGACGGGCGGCGTCTCCGTCGGCCCGCACGACCACGTCCGCGCGGCGCTGGGTCGGCTCGGCTTCCGCGAGGTCTTCGCGGGCGTCGACCTCAAGCCCGGACGCCCGACGACCTTCGCGGTCGACGAAGACGGCACGCTCGTCTTCGCGCTGCCGGGCAACCCGGTGTCGGCGCTCATGGCGTTCCGGCTGTTCGTCGTGCCCGCGATGGACGCGATGCTCGGGCGCGATCGCGAGGTGCATCCGACGATGGCGCTCGCCGCCGAGGACCTGCCCGGGGCGCTTGGCCGCACGACGGTCGTGCGCTGCCGCACCGAGCTGCACGACGACGGCTGGCACGTCTATCCGACGAGGTCGCAGGACTCTCACATCCTCACCTCGATGCTCGGCGTCGACGCGCTCGCGCTCGTGCCCGGCGACCGCGAGCGCATCGGGGCCGGCGAGCCGGTCGAGATCGAGTTCGTGGCGTAGTCGCCACCGTCACCAGGACGGGCCGGGCAACCCGCGAGCCGGCTCAGGCAAGGACGTGGCGCAGCTTGTGCGGGTTGCGCTGGATGTGGATCGTCGTGATGCGCCCGCGGTCGACGGTGAAGGAGATGACCGACATCTCGTCGCGGTCGGCCACCCTCGTCAGCAGGCCGGGCTGGCCGTTGACGTCGACGGTGCGGATGATCATGCCGGCGGCGAACTTGCGCCCGAGCGCGGCGACCGCGCGGCTCACGCGATCTGCGCCGATCAGCGGCTTGCGCGCGGCGTTCACCTGTCCGCCGCCGTCGGAGCGCATGACGACCTCGGGGTCCAGCACCGCCAGCAGCGCGTCGACGTCGCCGTCGCCGGCGGCGGCGGCGAACGCCTCCACGAGCGCCCGCTGCTGCTCGGCCGTGCCGGATTGGCGCGGTCGCTGCTCGCTGACGTGGCGGCGAGCTCGCGACGCGAGCTGGCGCGCGGCCTGCGGCGTCCGGCCGACGATCTCCGCGATCTCGCCGAAGGAGTAGCCGAACACGTCATGCAGCACGAACGCCGTGCGCTCGGCGGGGGACAACCGCTCGAGCACGAACAGCAGCGCGAGGCTGACCGACTCGTCGAGCGTCACTCGGTCGGCGAGATCGCCTTCGCTCGACGGCATGTCGAGGAGCGGGTCCGGCAGCCACGGGCCGACGTAGCGCTCGCGCCGGACGCGCGCCGATCCGAGGGCGTCGAGCCCGAGGCGGCTCACCACCGTCGTCAGCCACGCGCCGAGATCCTCGATCCCGGTAGCGTCCGTGCGCTCCAGGCGCAGCCACGCCTCCTGCACGACGTCCTCGGCTTCGACCAGGCTTCCCAGCTGGCTGTAGGCGAGGCGCAGGAGGCGCGGTCGCTGGTCCTCGAACTGCTCGGCGAGGTCGCTCACCCGATGGCCTCCGCGGTGCCCGGCAGCCGGTCGCTCATCTCCGAGCTGCGCTCGCGCAGCCATTCGCCGAAGGCCGCACCGCCCGTCTGCGCGTCGTCGCCGGGTATGAGCGCTCCCGCCACCAGCGCCCTGCGCGCGCTCGGCTTCATCGGGAGGTGCACCGCCAGCGCGTGGCGGTGCTCGATCTGCTTCCACGTTCGCGCGAGCTCGGCGAGGGTCGTGACCTCGGGCCCGGCGACGGACGGGAGGCGTCCGGCCGGGCCGTGCTCCGCCGCGTCGGCCAGCACGGTGGCGACGAAGCGCGGATCGACCGGCCGCATCGGGAACGTCGCGGTGGGCACCACGCCGATGCGTGCCGTCGCGCTGAACACGGCGTCGAGCAACTGCGGAAACTGCGTCGCGCGCACCATGCTCCACGGTACGTCGCCCTGCTCGACGATGCGCTCCTGCTCGAGCTTTGCGCGGTAGTAGCTGAACGGCACGGAGTCGATGCCGACGATCGAGATCGCCA
>JALZJA010000503.1 GCA_030860005.1 Actinomycetota bacterium | reverse complement strand
ATCCGGCCGCCCGCCGAGCGCATCGCCGAGGAACAGATACCGGATGCCATGCTTCGACAACGCGGCCTGCAACTCGTCGCCGTTGAAGTGCGGCGCGAACCGCGAGTAAGGATAGGAGCGAACATCGACGAGGAAACCCATCCTCTCGGCCAGGATCAGCTTGACGAATGCGTCGAGGTCATGATTCGAATGCCCCACGGTCCAGAGCACGGTTGGCAAGGACATCGGGAGACAATGCTAGGGCTCGCCTCCGACGGATTCTCGCCGGCCGAGGCGCCGCCGGTTGAAGCGCCTTTCGCTTGAGGCGGCTCGCGCGAGCGATCATCGGTTCAGAGGCTGCGGCAGGTCCCGAACGATCGCTCTCAACGCGGAGCGCGTGGCGAACCGCTCGCTCGATCATCGGCATCTTGGGCTCCTCGAGACCGGGTAGCTGATCGAAGCCGGCCGCCGGGTGCTGTTCGTCTGCTGCGACATCCTCGTCGACGAGGCCCAGGATCTGCGCTCGGACGGGCTGGCGGCGCTGACGTTCACGCTGTGTGACAACGGGCCCGTGGCAGTACACCGACAAGCGCGGGCGCAAGGGCAAGCCCGTGTTCTTCTCAGCGCTGGCCCTGGACGATCGACGTCGACTTCATCGCGGGCGTGCCCGGCTATCATCGACGCGGTGGCCGCTGTCGCCCATCCACGCCTCGACGCTGCCGAATACGTCGCTCTGCAGGCCGGCGCGGGCTGGCGTCTGTCGGTGGAGCTCATCGACGGCGAGGCGGTCGTGACGCCGCCCACGGGCGGTCACGCGGCCTCGGTCCAGGGCGAGTTGTTCTACGCGTTGCGGCGCTGGCAGGAGTCGACAGCGAACGGCGGGCTGCTGCTCCAGGACGTCTTCGTCCGTCTGCCCGAGGACCAGTATCTGGCCCCTGATATCGCTTGGTGGACCGCAGCGCGTCGCCCCGAGCTGTCAAGCGGGGCCGTCGACATGGTCCCCGACCTCGTGGTCGAGGTCCTGTCGCCGGCCACGCGCGTCAACGACCTGGGTGCCAAGCGTGAGCTGTATCTGGGCGCCGGGGTGCAGGAGCTGTGGCTGACCGACCCGGACGCCGCCGCCATCGTGCGCGTGCGCCGCGACGTCCCCGACGAGCGGTTGACCCGAGACGGCCAACTCGAGAGCGCAGTCTTCCCTGGACTCGTACTCAACCTCTCCCGCGTGCTGGCGGGCTGAACGCCGCAGTCTCCTCCGTCGGGTCGCCGGGGTCAGGCCGGCCGGCGCCTCCGCGACCCACCACAAGTATGGAAAGTCTGTCGAGCGCCGCGCCGGGCGACGGGTGCCAGCGGCGAGGCGTGCGCGCAGCAGCGCACATCCACGCTCGTGCTAGGGGGGCGCTTCTGCCGGTACCGTCAGATCAGAGCGACCGGACGAACTCCTCGCGGCTGATCCCGGCGTCCTTCAGGATGCCGGCCACGAGCGGTCGCTTCAGGTCGCCGGGGTGGCCGGGAACCGTGACGAGCCTCGTCCGGATGCCCCAAGACGAGATGGCTGCCCCGCGTCCTGACGTGCGTCCAGCCCTGACGCTGGAGCACGCGGACGAGCTGCCGTGGCTCACGGCGGGCAGCCGAGTCGGCAGAGGAGGGCGGCTTCGTCGTCTCGGTGCCGGACCTGCCGGGCGCGCCCTGGACGAGCTCGACAGGCCGCTTCCGAAGCCCCAGCGCGAGCACGTCAAGATCACGGCGTGAGCCCACGCTCTGCCGCGAGGGAAACGCTTTGCCCGTCGGCGGCATGACGCCGTCAGGCGCGCGCCCTCGACCGTTGCGTCGGCGAATCGCGACTGCTCGCCGAGCCCGATGGGCGTGTTCACACCGAGCAGGTCGCGCCACGACGCCCATTTCGACGGTACTGGGGTGTGGCGGCGCGCGCTGTCGCACCGGGCCCGTCGGCGATCGACCTTCGAAGAGGGCAACGCCTCGGGCGCTCGCTCTGCTGCGCCGATGCCTGAACGTGATTCTTGGGGATATCCATGTGTATACTTGGTCCATGAAGGTCGTCAAGGTCCGTCGCGTCGGTAACAGCAACGTCGTCTCGATCCCCCGGGAGCTGGAGGCGCGCGGCTACGTCCCCGGCACCTCTGTGCTGGTCGAAGAGCTCGAAGGCGGCGAACTGCGGATCATGCCCATCGCGCAGGTTCGCGAGAGGATCCGCGCCGTCGGGCGCCGCGTGGTCTCCGAGCACGGCGAGGCACTGAAGATCCTCGCCGAGCACGATCCCGCTGCGACCAGGCGCGGCACGCGTTAGAGCGCCGGTGGAGTGCGGGCCGGCCGACGACGAGCCGGTCTATCTGGAGTTCGCCGATGCGCTCGAGCTCTACGCGGCGATCGTCGGCGCCACGGTCGGTGAGGCAGGCGACCAGCTTCGCAACCGGTCAGGCCTCGAGAGCGCGCTCGCGCGCCCGCGCAGCTATGCACACTATGAGAGCGCGCCGATCTCGCGCTGCAAGCGGCGGTGCTCGCGCACGGCATCCCCGAGGGCCAGACCTTCATCGAGGGCAACAAAGCTGATTCGGGAGCGACTTCGGCCCCTCCGGTAGCCCGGCGTCCCAGGCCGCCCGTCGGCGGAACTGATGGAGCGCACCTCCGCCTTGGACGCGAGGTTCCCATGACGCTGCCGTCTCGACACGACCTCTGCGCGCGTCGCACCAGCGCCAAGACGCCGGTGCACAGCAGGAGCCGTATCGGAGTCCTTACCGGCGACGGTGACGACCCGCGCGCCATCGGCGCTCTCCCACCTGCGAAGCAGAAGCGCCCGCGTGTGCGCGAGGCTCAACCATCCACTCGGCCCGTGCGACCCTCCTTGTCCCAGAGCGTGGCGAGGTCACGGGCACCATGGATCAGCCCTAGGACGTACACGGTCTCCTCGCTGATCTCGTA
>JALZJA010000496.1 GCA_030860005.1 Actinomycetota bacterium | reverse complement strand
GTTCAGCAGCGCGCGGGCGGCATGCTCGGCGCGCGGACCGTGGGTGAGGCGCTCGCCCCAGACGATGACGATGTCCGCTGTGCCCGGCGCGCCGTCGCCCTCGGCGCCATGCCCGGCCTCGGTAAGCAGCTCGGCCAGCGCGTTGACCTCGCCCGCGTTCGCACCCGCCGCGGCAGCGAGCTCGTCCACGACCCCACCGCCGCCGAGCGCCGCGTTGACCGCCGCGAGGAACGCTTCGCCCGCGCCCGGCGCGAAGCGAGCGACGGCCCTGGCGTTGACATCCAGCGACGACGGGCGGCTCGACGCGACCGCGAGCTTGACGCGGTTGCGGCGCACGCCCTTGCGGATGCGCAGGTCGAGGATCGGCGCATCGTCGACCGGTTCGCAGTCGAGCACGAGCACGGCGTGGGCGAACTCGAGGTCGGGCACCGTCGCCTGGAGCGCGGGGGAATGCAGCGCGGCGTGAAGCTCACGCCGCAGCGTGCCGCCGGTGCGCGAGTCGATGTGGTCCGAGCCCAGCGCCGCCCGGGTCAGATGCGCGAGCAGGAAGCCCTCTTCGTTGGATGTCTGGCCGCCGGCGACGGCGCCGGTCGATGCGCCCGCAGCGCGCAGACCCTCGGCCGCAGCCTCCAGCGCTTCCTCCCAGCTCGCGGGACGCAGCTCGCCGTCGACGCGCACGTGCGGCTGCGTGATGCGCTCGTCGACGTGCACCGACTGATAGGCGAAGCGGCCCTTGTCGCACAGCCAGCCGTCGTCGACATCGCCGTGATCGCGCGACAGCACGCGCATCACCCGCTCGTCGCGGACGGTGAACTCGACGTTGCACTGCGACGGGCACAGCGTGCAGATCGAGCCCGAGCCCTCGATGTCCCACGGCCGCGCGCGGAAGCGGTAGGGCATCGACGTCAGCGCGCCGACGGGGCACAGCTCGATGATGTTGCCGCTGAACGGCGCGACGTACGGGTGGCCGTCGAACGTCGAGACGAACGTCTGCCACGTGCGCTCCTGGAGCACGAGCTGGTAGTCCTCGGCGATCTCCTGGCTGAAGCGCACGCAGCGGTAGCAGACGATGCAGCGCTCGCGGTCGATCGCGATCAGCGGCGAGAGCTCGAGCGGCTTGACGAAGTGGCGCTTGGGCTCTATGAAGCGCGAGCGGCCGGTCCCCCAGCCGAACGAGATGTCCTGCAGCGGGCACTCGCCGCCCTTGTCGCAGACGGGGCAGTCGAGCGGGTGGTTGATGAGCAGGAACTCGACGATCGCAGCCTGTGCCTCCTTGACGCGCGCGGTCTGCGTGTGGACGACCATCCCGTCGCGCACCGGGGTCGAGCAGCCCGTCTGGAGCTTCGGGATGCCCTCGATCTCGACGAGGCACATGCGACACGCGCCGACCGGCGCGCCGAGCTTCGGCTCGTAGCAGAAGACCGGGATCTCGACGTCGCCGTACTTCGCGGCGTCGACGAGCATGATGCCGGCCGGCGCGCGGACCTCGAGTCCGTCGATCGAGAAGCCGATCTCCTCCTTGACGGGCCTAGGCACCGATCCCTCCCTGTATGACCGACGGCGGGAGGGCGTCCCGCCGGCCCGCTTCGTCGCCGTATGGGTTGCGCTCCCGCGCGGCCTCGATGTGGTCCTCGAACTCCTGGCGGAACTTCGCGACCATCGACCCGATCGGCATCGCCATCGCGTCGCCCAGCACGCACAGGCAGTTTCCGATGATCTGCTCCTGGACGGAGGCCATGATGTCGAGGTCCATCGGCGTCGCGGTGCCGTGGTCGATGCGCTCGAGCATCGACACCGTCCAGCGCGTGCCCTCGCGGCACGGCGTGCACTTGCCGCACGACTCGTGCTCGTAGAACTTCGCGAGCTTCAGCGCGACGCTGACGACGGGCACGGAGTCGTCGACGACGATGATCGCCCCGGAGCCGAGCATCGAGCCGGCCTTGGAGAGCGAGTCGAAGTCGTAGGGGACGTCGAGGTCGTCCTTCGTCAGCACCGGCGCCGAGGAGCCGCCGGGGAACCAGAGCTTGACCTCGCGCCCCTCCGGCGGGCCGCCGGCGAGGTCGTAGATGATCTCCCGCGAGGGGATCCCGAGCTCGATCTCGTAGTTGCCGGGCCGCTGGACGTTGCCGCTGACCGACACGACCTTCGTCCCCGCGCTCGCCTCCGTGCCGATCTTCGCGTACTCCTCGCCGCCCATCCGCAGGATGTGCGGCATCGTCATGAGCGTCTCGACGTTGTTGATGACCGTCGGCCCCTGGTACAGGCCCTGGTTGGCGGGAAACGGCGGCTTCAGGCGCGGGTTGCCGCGCTTGCCCTCGAGCGAGTCGAGCAGCGCGGTCTCCTCGCCGCAGATGTAGGCGCCGGCGCCGCGGTGCAGGACGAGCGACAGGCTGAAGCCCGAGCCGAGGATGTCGTCGCCGAGGAAGCCCGCCTGCTCGGCCTCGATCAGCGCCGCGTCGATGATGTCGGCCTGCTCGGCGTACTCGCCCCGGATGTAGATGAACGAGCGGGTGGCGCCGGCGGCGTAGGCGGCGATGACCATGCCCTCGATGAGCATGTGCGGGCTCTTCTGCATGAGCTCGCGGTCCTTGAACGTGCCGGGCTCGGACTCGTCGGCGTTGCAGACGAGGTACTTGTCGACCTCGACCTTCGGGATGAACGAGATCTTCTTGCCGCTGGGAAAGCCCGCGCCGCCGCGCCCGCGCAGGCCCGATTCCGTGAGCTCGTCGACGACGTCACCCGGCGTCATCTGCTCGAGGACCTTGCGCATCGCCTCGTAGCCGCCGCGGCGGCGGTAGACGTCGATCTTGTGCAGACCGGGCTCGTCGATCCCGGCGAAGAGGATGGTCGGGCTGGTCATGCGTCGTCCTCGGTCGCGGGTGGGCGTTCGATCGGGGCCGGGGTGCCGGTCTGGTCGCCGC
>JALZJA010000491.1 GCA_030860005.1 Actinomycetota bacterium | reverse complement strand
CTTCGCGGCACCGAGAGCACTGTCGTTCGGGCGGGCACCACAACAACCCATACCTGGAGATCCGGCGCACCGACGGGATGCCCTGCCCGACGACACCCGACGTCCTCGGCCCTTGAACTTCGCCCTTCGGGAGCTTGCCGCTGACGGAGACCCGCCTGCTGCGAGCAGTTGACGCGGCTACGCCGCCACGATGATCATCCCGCAGGCCGCCAACGCCATGCAGCCGATCACTGTCGCGACGATCCCCAGCATCTCGCCCACGGCCGCGACCGCGCGGATGTCGGCGGGCATGTCGGGTTGCGACGCGCGGCGGATGCGGCGCCCGAGCTGCCATGCCCAGGTGCTGACGGGTAGCGTCACGACGAAGAGCATTCCGAACGAGATCAGTGCCACCCCGAGCGAGAGCGCCCCCAGCACGAGCGACAGGAACGCGCTGGAACGCCGAACCGGCTCGCGTGCGGGGGCGGCCGACGCGGGCGGACCGTCGTCGGGCAGCGGGTAGGGCAGTTCGCGGGCGGCGTGGCGCAGGGCGTCGAGGAAGCGGCCCGCGGTCGCCTCGGCGCAGCGCTGCTCGTACTCCTCGAGCGTCAGGCGGCCGGCGAGCCAGTGCGCGCGCAGCAGCGCCAGCGCCTTCTCGCGATCGGCGTCCGACGCGCGGATCCGGGCGGTCGGTGCGGGGGTGGGCGATGTCGTGGTCATCGTCTCGCTCCAGAGATTGATCGACCGTTCAAACCGAACCCTAACCGATCGGTCAAACTGTTGCAGCCATGGCGAACGACTCACGCGAGAAGATCATCCAGGCAGCGTTCGAGGCGCTGCGAACGAAGGGCTTCGCCGGTGCCAGCGCGCGCACGATCGCAGCCCTCGCCGGCGTCAACCCGAGCCTCATCTTCTACTACTTCCCGAGCCTCGACGACCTGCTGCTGACGGCCCTGCGCGCGTCGTCGGAGGAGCGCCTGGAGCGCCACCGCGCGGCCGCGCAGGCGGTCGTGACGCCACGCGAACTCGTCGGGCTGCTGCGCCGCATCTATGAGGAGGACACCGCCAGCGGCCACATCCGCGTGGTATCGGAGATGGTCGCCGGGAGCGTGTCACGGCCGGAGCTCGGCCGTCAGGTCATGCAGCTGTGGGAGCCGTGGGTGGCGCTCGCCGAGCACTCGGTCACGCGCGTGCTCGCCGGCTCGCCATTGGCCGCGCTGGCGTCACCGCGCGAGCTCGCGCTGGCAGGCGTCACCTTCTACCTAGGCGCGAACCTCGTCACCCACCTCGGTCAGGCGACGGAGACCGTCGACGCGCTGCTCGCGTCCGCCGAGCGCTTGACGGGAATGCTCGACCTCCTCGGTCCGCCCCAGGAGCCTCGCTGATCGAGACGGGGTCCGGACTACGACGAGGTCTTTGACCGAGGCGAGGACGCAGCGAGGCACGATGCGCAGCTTTACATCGGGCTCAGCTCAGAGAACGTGCGGTGCGACCAATTTCGCCCGTCGCGGTCCACCTCGGGTAAGGCCGTAGGGTTCCGGCACGTGGAGGTAGACCTTCCTGGCGATCTGGCGGACGTCATCGACGTGGGTGGCCGGTCGCAGCGGGTGCCCCGCGACCCAGAAGCGATGCTGGGGCCGATGGGGCGTTTCGGCGTGCCCGTCGGGTTCCTGCGCGGCACCGCACGCGACGTGCGGGCGACGCTACCGCTCCTGGTGGCCGTGCTGACGCTCGGGTTGGGAATGTGGGCGGCGCACCTCATCGTGTTCCGGCGCATGCGCGCGCGGCGCGATCTGGCGGCAGCGGCCTTTCACCTCATCACTGCCGCGGTCGCCTGCCTCCTCATCACGACCGACGCGGGTGCGTTCGCGCTGCTGTGGATCATGCTCGTCAACTACGTCGGCGGCGGAATCGTACTCGGCGCGCGGCTATATCCCAGCTCAGCGCCCAGGGACCCCCCGCTCTGCGACGAACAGTGGACCCAACCGCCTCTCGAACCGTGGACGCGTGCGTGGGTGCGGCGGCGCGTGTCGCTGTGGTGGCAGGCGCTGCTCATTGTTCCCTTCGGCTTCGGCAGCGCGCTCGCGCTGCTCTTCGCCGGCGCCCTCGCGCGACGGCCAGGGTGGTGGGCGCTGATCCCGCTTCATCTAGTCGCAGCGCTCGGAGCAGTCGCGCTCATCAAGGTGGGCTATGACGACGCAGGCGCCATCGCCTTTCTTGGGGGGCTGGCGCTGGGCACCGCTACGTGGATGACCGGCACACTCCAAGCCGTCGCACTCAGCCGGCACTACCTGCTGCGCCGGCGCGCGATGCGCCCGTGACAAGCGATTCCGGAGCGCCGATGACCCTCGACGAAGGCGGCCGGTGGCGCCGTAGGCTGCGGCGGGCGATCGCCGTCCCGCTGCTGGCGTTGTTGGTGCTGTGGGTTGCCGTGGTCGTCATCGGTGCCGCGACCGGCGACGACGAGTTCCTATACGTCACATACGGCGACTACGTCACGACCGTGACCCTGA
>JALZJA010000485.1 GCA_030860005.1 Actinomycetota bacterium | reverse complement strand
GCGCCTGGACCGCGAGGCGATCGCCGCGTACTACGCCAAGGCCGCGGCGCTGGCCCGCTTCGGCGAGGGCGACGCGGCGCGTGCCGTCCTGCTCGACGCGACGCGGCGCGAGCCGCAGAACTTCGTGACGTGGGCGCTGCTCGGCGACCTGTCCGTGCGCCAGGGCAGGCTGCGCGCCGCGCAGGCCGACTACCGGCGTGCCGCGCGCCTGAACCCGCGCGACCCGGGGCTCGCGAAGCTCGCCGCCGACCCGCGTGCCGGCGCAACCCGGCTCGGGACCGGGTAGGACGCTGACCATGCTCCTGCGACGCCTCCTGCTGCCGGGCCTCTGCGCGCTCGCCCTCGCCGCGCCGGCCACGGCGCAGGATCCCCAGGTCGACCCCGGCTCGCCAGCGGGCACCGAGTACCAGCTGCCGATCGACCGCGCGCGCGAGGAGGCCGGCGGCAGGTCGGGCGGCTCATCCGGGTCCGGTGGCAGCACGTCCAGCGAGGCGCCGCTGTTCGGCGCGGGCGTCGAGAGCGAGAAGCCGACGTCGGGCAACAGGAAGTCCGGCACCGAAAGCGATCCGGCCACGACTGCCGACGTGGAGCCCGACACGCAGACGAGCACCCCCGAGACGGCGCGCGCGCAAGCGTCCGCACCGGACGACGGGGCCGGCGCGCTCGTCGCGATCGGCGCCGGCGCGGGCGGCGTGCTGCTGCTCGGCGGTCTTGCAGGGTTGGCGTTGCGGCGACGAACTGTGCGACGCTGACAGCATGAGAGCGCTTGTCACCGGAGGCGCCGGATTCATCGGCTCGCACCTCGCCGCGCGGCTCGTCGCCGACGGCCACGACGTCCGGGTGCTCGACAACTTCGCCACCGGCCGGCGCACGAACATGGACGCGATCAGCCGCGACGTCGAGCTCATCGAGGGTGACATTCAGAGCTACGAGCGCGCGCACAAGGCCGTTCGTGGCTGCGACGTCGTCTTTCACCAAGCCGCGCTGCCGTCCGTCCCGCGCTCGATCCAGGACCCGCTGACGAGCAACGCTACGAATGTCATCGGCACGCTGAACGTCCTGCTCGCCGCGCGCGATGAAGATGTGCGGCGCATCGTCTGCGCCTCCTCGTCATCCGTCTACGGGGCAAACCCGATGCTGCCCAAGCAGGAGGACATGGCGACGCTCCCGATCTCGCCGTATGCGACGGCCAAGCTCGCCGGCGAGGGTTACTGCCGCAGCTTCGGTGTCGGCTACGGCCTCGAGACGGTCGCGCTGCGCTACTTCAACATCTTCGGCGCCCGCCAGGACCCGACCTCGCAGTACGCCGCCGTGATCCCGAACTTCATCATGGCGCTGCTCGACAACCGGCCCCTTACGATCTTCGGCGACGGTGAGCAGTCACGCGACTTCACCCATGTCGACAACGTCGTGCAGGCGAACCTGCTCGCGATGGACGCGCCGGATGTGAGCGGCAAGGTCTACAACGTGGCGTACGGGCGCAAGGTGACGCTCAACGAGCTCGTCGCCGAGCTGCAGGAGTTGATCGGCAGCGACATGGAGACGATCTACGCGCCCAGGCGCGCGGGCGACGTGCCGCATTCGCTTGCCAGCCTCGAGCGGGCCCGCGCCGAGCTCGGCTACGAGCCCGAGGTCGACCTGAAGGACGGACTGATCCGCACGATCGAGCATTACCGCGAGCAGCGCGCAGCGGCCGCGCTGCCCATCGCGTGACGGCGCCCGAGGGCGCACAGATGCGCGTGGCGCGGATCATCTCGCGCCTGAACATCGGCGGACCAGCGATCCAGGCGATCACGCTCACGACGCGGCTCGAGCCGCTGGGCTACGAGACGCTGCTGATCCGTGGCAGCGAGGGGCCGCACGAAGGTTCGATGGATCACCTCGCCGAGGAGCTCGGGGTGCGTCCTCTGCGGATCGCGCGGATGGGCCGCGAACTCGGGCTCGGCGACATTGCAGCGTTCGTGCGACTCGTGCGCGAGCTGCGCCGCTTCCGGCCCGACATCGTGCACACGCACGCGGCGAAGGCGGGCGCGCTCGGGCGGCTCGCGGCGCTCGTGCCCGGCAGGGGACGACCACGCATCACGGTGCACACCTTCCACGGCCATTCGCTGACGGGCTACTTCTCGCCGCGCAAGGCGGCGCTCCTCCGGCGCATCGAGCACTTCCTCGCGGCGCGGACGACGCGGCTGATCGCGGTGTCGGAGGAGGTCCGCGACGACCTCGTCCGGCTCGGGGTCGCGCCCGCGGAGCGCTTTGAGGTCATCCGGCTCGGGCTCGACCTGAGCCGCTTCGACGTCGACGAGGCGCAGCACCACGCGCGGGGGGCGGCGCTGCGGGCCGCGCTCGACATCCCGGCCGACGCGCGCCTCGTGACGCTCATCGCGCGCCTGGTCCCGATCAAGCGCGTCGACCGCTTCCTCGCCGTTGCACAGCAGGTCGCGGCGCAGCTCGACGACGTCTGGTTCCTCATCGCCGGGGACGGCGAGCTGCGCGAGCAGCTGTGCGCGCTGCCGCAGCCGGCGGGCGTCGTCTGGGCCGGCTTCCAGCGCGACGTGCCGGCGGTCTGCTTCGCCAGCGACGTGGTCGTCCTGACATCTGACATCGAGGGCACGCCGGTGAGCCTGATCGAGGCGCAGGCGGCGGGCGTGCCGGTCGTCAG
>JALZJA010000447.1 GCA_030860005.1 Actinomycetota bacterium | reverse complement strand
CGGCGGCCGCGCGCGGGTGCAGGATCATCCCGGCGTAGACGATCGGCCCCACGGGGTGCAGGCGAAACTCGAATTCGGTCACGACGCCGAAGTTGCCGCCGCCGCCCTTCAGGCCCCAGAACAGGTCGGCGTTCTCGTCTGCGCTGGCGCGCAGCACGCGGCCGTCGGCGGTCACGACCTGGGCGGAGATCAGGCTGTCGCACGTGATCCCGCATGTACGCTCGATCCAGCCCGAGCCGCTGGCGAGCGTCAGGCCGGCGATGCCGGTGTGCGTCACGCGCCCGCCGGTGACCGCGAGGCCGTGCTCCTGGCTCGCCGCGTCGAACTCGCCCCAGGTCAGCCCGGCGCCGAAGCGGCCCGTGCGCGCTTCGACGTCTATCTGCACGTGCTTCATCGGCCCGGTGTCGATCACGATCCCGTCGTCGCAGCAGGAGTACCCGGATACTGAGTGCCCGCCACCGCGCACGGCAACGGGCAGGTCCTGCTCGCGCGCGTGGGCCAGGGCGGCCTGCACGTCCTCGGGACCGGTGCAGCGCGCGATCAGCGCGGGCCGCTTGTCGATCGCCCCATTGAAGATCCGCCGGGCCTGCTCATAGCCGGGATCGCCGGGACCGATCAGCTCGCCGGTGAACGCCGGGACGAGCGTGGTCTGGGTGCTCATGGGTGGTCTCCGCATCTGTCGTGGATGTGAACGCTGCCCGTTGCAGGCGCCGGCGATCGTCTCGCCGCTGTCGTGCGCCGCGCTACGGGGCTGACCCTGGACCCGACCCTGGAAGTACGCCTGTGCGTACCACTCCGGGCGGGGGTAGGCTTGCCCGACGGGACGTGCACAGACACGCAGCAGGACGCAGGCGGTCCCACTCGTGGAGCGCGATGACGAGTTCGCGCTCCTGGACGCGGCGCTGGATTCGGCGCGCTCGGGAGCCGGCGCGACCGTGCTGATCGAAGGACCAGCGGGGATCGGCAAGACGAGCCTGCTGGCGAGCGTCCGCGAGCGGAGCGCCATCGCCGGGATGGCCGTCCTGCATGGCAGCGGAAGTCCGCTGGAGCGCGAGTACGCGATGGGCGTGGTACGCCAGTGCCTGGAGCCGGCGGTGCGCGACAACGCGAATTCCGATGGCCTCTTCGGCGGCGCGGCGCGTCTGGCGCAGAGCGCCATCCTCGACATCCCGGCGGACCTTGGCGCGGCGCCCGCGGGAGTCCTGCACGGGCTGTACTGGCTTACGGCGAACCTGGCGGACCGCGCACCCTTGCTGCTTGCCGTTGACGATGCCCACTGGGCCGACGAGCCGTCGCTGCGTTTCCTCGCGTATCTGGCCCGGCGCGTGCAGTCGATTGCCGTCGCGCTCGTGATCTGCACAAGAGTCGACGAGGACGGCGCGGGCGGTGCCCTGGCGCAGATCAGAAGCGATCCCACGACCGAGATCGTCCAGCCGCCACCGCTTGGGCACACGGGAGTCGAGGCGCTGCTGCGCGCGCTCGGCGACGGCGCAGTCGACGGCGGCTTCGCCCGCGCCTGCCACCAGGCGACGGGCGGCAATCCGTTCCTGGTCGGCGAGGTCGTGCGAGCGTTGCGCGCCAGGGGCGTGCCCTTCACCGCGGCAGGTGCCGAGCAGGTCACGCAGACCACCCCGCCGACGGTGGCGCGCTCGGTGCGAGCGACGCTCGACCGGCTCGGTCCGGCGGCCCGCGCGCTTGCCCGAGCCGCGGCCGTGCTGGGCGATGACGTCGATCTTGGACTGGCCGCCGAGCTGGCAGACCTCCCGCTGAGCGAGGCCGCGCCCGTGGCAGGGGACCTCACGCGCGCGGGGATCTTCGACGATGCCCCGACGCTGCGCTTCCGCCACCCCATCCTCTCCGGCGCCGCGCGGGCGGACCAGTCCGTGCCCGAGTGTGCCGCCGCGCACGCCCGCGCGGCCGCCCTGCTGCGGACGCGCGGCGCGGGGCCAGAGCGCATCGCGCTGCAGCTCATGCATGCCTCGCCGACCGGCGACGACAGCGTCGTCAGCGAGTTGCGGCTGGCCGCCGAGCGTGCTCGCGCGCGCGGGGCGCCGGGGACCGCGGCCGCGCTGCTACGCCGTGCCATCGCCGAGCCACCCGCCACAGCGGCACAGGCTGATCTGCTGCTCGCGCTCGGGCAGGCCGAATACGCCGTCGGACAGAGCGGCGAAGCGACCGCTCACCTCGAGCAGGCGCACCGTGCCGCGACCGACTCCGTCACCCGCGGGCGCGCGCTGCTCGAACTCTTCCAGGCCAGCCCGGGTGGCCTGCAGAGCAGGCGTACCCTCGGTCCGCTCGTCTCGCAGACGCTCCTCGAACTGCCTGAGCAGCACCGCGAGCTCGCGCTGCGACTGCGAGCGATCCAGATCATCCTGACAACCGGATCACCGGGCGATACCGACGCCGCGCGCGACGCGGGCCGCGGCCTCACGGGCGCAACGCCGGGCGAGGCGGTTCTCCTCGGCCACCTCACGTTCGTCCGGATGCGCTCGAACGGCAGCGCCGCGGAGGTCGCCGCGATCGCCGAGCAAGCGTCCCGCCAAGCGGATGCCCTGCTGGAGGAGGGCGCCACAGCGCTCGTGATCACCGGCATCGTGCTCGGGCTCTACTGGACCGACCGGCTGGACGCGGCCAACCACCTGCTGGACCGGGCGGTGCAGATAGCGCGGCACCGAGGCGCGACGGCCGATGTCGCGATCGCGCTCACCTTCCGCGCGTCGGTTCACCGGCGCGCCGGACGGCTGCTCGACGCCGAGGCCGACGCGCGCAGCGCGCTCGCCGCCGCAGTCGAGACAGCATGGTCCTGGGCGGGCCGACCAGACGTCGTTCCGCTGCTGGCCTCGCTGATCGACCAGGGGCGGGTGCAGGAGGCCGCACAGGAGCTCATGGCCGCCCACCCCGCAGAGCAGATCCTCGACGCTCCGCCGATGACGCCCTTGCTGCTTCAGCGGATGCGACTGCGAGCCGCCCAAGGGGATCACCGCCGTGCGCTCGACGACTGGGAGGAGGCCGTGCGACGCGCCGTGATCGGAATCAGCCCCGCCTGGATCGAGGACCTCTTGGTCGCCGCCGACGCCCACCACGCGCTCGGCGATGAGGAAACCGCGCGGGCGCTCGCCGCGCAGGCAATGACCCTTGCGCGGCGCTGGGATACTCCCGGCGCCATCGGTCAGGCGTTGCACGGAGCAGCTCGCCTCGGAGGCGGCGACGACGCGGTGCAGATGCTCGGCGACGCGGTCGAGCAGCTCCAGCGCTCACCGGCGCGCCTCGAGCTGGCACGCGCCCTGGTCACGCTCGGTGGGCTCCTGCGCCGCCGTGGTAGCCGGGTCGCCAGCCGCGAGCCTCTGCGCGAGGGCTACGAGCTCGCGCGCGCGTGCGCTGCGGCCGGACTGGCGCAGACGGCCCGCGCCGAGCTGCGAGCCAGCGGCATTCGGGTGCACCGGGAAACGCTCAGCGGGGTAGATGCCCTCACCGCGAGCGAACGCCGAATCGCCGAGATGGCCGGCGGCGGAGCGTCGAACGCCGAGATCGCCCAAGCACTGTTCCTCACTGTTAAGACCGTCGAGATGCATCTGACCAGTGCCTACCGCAAGCTTGACATCCACACGCGACGCGAACTTCCCGCCGTCCTGTAGCCCAGACGGACTCGCCCGGCATCTGCTGGCATCGGGCGGGCTGCCCGTTTTCGACGCTCCCGCACTCTCGCGCGGACTGCTCCCTTGGACGACGAGCAGCACGCGGCATCTGATCGAGAGTGCTGCTCGCGCGGAGTGCTGGCCCGCGGAGGGCGGTCGTGGGCTGTCAAGAGCCAGTGAGCGCGAGGGCGCGCGCGAGACCAGCATCGATCTGCGCCATCAGCCAGGCCGGCAGCGGGCCGATGCGATCCTCGACGGCGCGGCGGTCGATCGTCGCGATCAGCGTGACGTTGACAACCGAGTCGGACTCGAGCACGTCGATGTCTGCGGGCACCGCGACGTTCCCAGGCAGCGCCGCGAGTTGCGCATTGGTCGTGAGTACCGCGACCGTGACCGTGCGAAGCGCCGAACGATTGTAGGTGTCGGCGCTGATGATCACCACGGGACGTCGCAGCGCCGGAGCCGAGCCTCTGGGCCGCCCCAGATCGGCCCACCAGACTTCGCCGCGCCTCACCGGCGCGGATCGCGCGACGCTAGCGCGGCGGCCGCGGCGTCCGTGAACTCATGATCGGGCTCAAGCCCGGAGATCGCACGGTTGATGGCGTCGGTGGTGCCATCGTCATCCAAGCTCGCAAGCCAACGCTCCGCCGCTCGAGCGAAGAACTCGCTGCGCGATACGCCCAGCCGTTTCGCCGCCTCGTCGACGCGGCGGAAAGTGTCGTCCGGAAGCGAGATGGCCGTCTTCACGGCACCTAGTATAACCCGGTCATACCTCGACGCAACCATCGCGCGGCAGCGGAAACACACGCCTCACGCAGCATGCTGTCCTAGCGTGCGGGGGCGACGCGTGGCGAGTCGTCCCCTTCCCCGGACTGCCGCTTCGACGACGACCGGGAGCTACGCTCACAGGCGCAGCGAGCTGTCTACCGGGATCATGGGCGCTCGTCGGTCGGGCGTGGACGGCGTCGACGATCTCGGCGCTGTCGATGCCTTGGAGGTAGATCGACGTCACGCCGAGGCTCGTGGCCGAGTTGGCGTTGGATCACGATCAGCGGTACGCCCTCTCCAGCCATCTCCACGGCATGCGCGTGACGCAGCTGGTGCGAGGCGAAGCGGCGACGCACGCCGGCCCGTGCGGCAATGTCTTGCGGTTGGGCGCGTACGGCGGTGTTCGACCACGCGCGTCGCACGTGGGCCCGGTGACGACGCAGAACAGCGGCCCGACTGGAAGCGTCGCGCGGGCGTCAACCCACGGCTGGAGTTGGTCCCAAACCCACTCGTCCATTCCGACCTCGGGCGGCGACCACCCTTCCCGCGCCCGACAAGCAGCGAGCCGCGGCGCCGGTCAAGATCGGGCTCGCCAGCGCCAGCGCCTCGTGGATACGAAGGCCAGCGCGCCACAGCACGACGATCACGCCGCGCAGCCGGCGTCCGTGCAGGCCGTGGCCGGCGTGGCGCATGACCGCGACGACCTCCTCGATCGTGGGAGGATCGGCCGGGTAGCGCCGACCCTTGTTACGCGGCGGGCGGCCGGCGTGAAATCCCGGCATCGTCGCCGGCGATCGATGACGGCCGGCGGCGTCCAGCAGCAACTGCGACATGTGGCCTCCTCGGACTAGTGGAAGCCCGGAACGTCTCACTCGTCAGCTCTGTCGTCACGCCGAGCCGCCGCCGCCGCGCATGGAAAGGGGTAGCGCGATGCGCGGAGGCTGCCTCGGCGCCGCGGGACTCAGATCGCGCGTTCCGAGACGCTGCAGCCCCGGTGGACTGTGCTGGTCATGGATCCCTGACCGGACCGGCGCCGTCGTCGGGTCACAGTGCGGGAAAGCGCGAAAAGCCGCACTCTCTGGCGGACCTACGGGGTGTGCTTGCTCGCGATTTTGAGGAGGCGTTGATCGAGAGTCAGCAGGTCTGCGCCGGTCGCCAGAGCGGTCGCGAGCGTTAGGGCGTCGGGGAGGCGTAGGGCGTTGTCGGACGCGCGTAGTTGTGCCGCGCGTCTTGCGATGTCGCGGTCGATCGCGATGACGTCGGCGCCGATCGCGGTGATGAACTCATCGATGGCTTGGTCTGTGCCGCGCTTGAGCGGGTGAACGAGGATCTCGGCATAGACGCTCGCGGCGAGGATCATTCGGTCGCCGGTTGCGAGCCGAGGGCGCAGGAGATCGATTGCGCGTTGATGTTGGTCGTCGGATGCGTCCAGGAACGCGATCACGACATCGGCGTCGAGGGCTACCGTCGCCACTCGCCGCGCAGCTCGTCGAGGTATCCAGGTGGATAGGTCCCGTTGGGAAGGCTGCCAGCGAAGCGCCGCACCAGATCATCGGCGCGCTCGACCTCGATGCGTCCGCTCCCCGCAGCGCGAATGACGACGTCGTCGCCGGCGTTGATGCCGGCCGCTCGCAGGACGCCAACGGGAATCGTTACCTGGTTCTTGCTGGACACCTTGCTCATGACCTTTACCAGTCTAACATCGACGTAAAGGCAGATTCATCCAGCGACCCGGGCAAGTCGCGTGCTCGCGCTTCGCGCGAAGAGCCGCACTTTCAGCCGGACGCTTCTGAAAGGTCGCGGAGACGCGGAGGCCGTCTCAGCTCGTCACGCGTTCGCAGCTATCGCGCACGCGATCGGCGCTCGCGCCGGTGACCGGTCGTGGGCGCCGGGTCCGCAGCCAATGCGGTCGTGGCCGGTGCCACCGTTGTGGCGGTCGTTGCCCTTGCCGCCGCTTAGCCGATCGGCGCCTCGGCCGCCTGTGAGCTTGTCGGCGCCGCTGCCGCCCGTGAGCTTGTCGCGGCCGGCTTGGCCGTTGAGCGTGTCGCGGCCGGCGGCGCCGATGAGGCGGTCGTTGCCATCGCCGCCGTCGACGGTGTCGCCTCCCTTGCCCGCGGCGACGCGGTCAGCTCCGGGGCCGGCATCGACGTCGTCGTCGCCGCCGGAGGGATAGATCGCGTCGTCGCCGCCGCCGGCGAGGATGATGTCGTCGCCGGAGGTGCCGACGAAGCGCTCGGCGGCGCCGGTTCCGATCATGACCAGCCGACCGTCGGCCCGGTTTCCGCAGCGCACCGAAGCCGATGTGCCACCAGGGCAGGCGGTCGCGGTTCCCGGGTCCACGGGGCCGCCGCCAGGCACGGTGGGTGGCGCCGAGCCGAACTCATAAGCGCCGATGTCGATGTGGTCGCCCGCGACGCGGACGTGGCCGTCGAGATCCAGCGCGCTGTTGGCCGGATCGTCAAGCCCGGCGCCGATGCCCGGGGAGCCTGCGGTCGTGTGGAAGTCCTCGGGCCCGGCGAAGGTCGGCGGTGCGGACACCGTGCCCGTCGCGGTGATCGTTCCCGGGCCACCGGTCGTGGCGTACTCGTTGTTGGTCAGCGACGCGCTGGCGTTGGGGTAAATCAGGACGTCCGTGCGGCCTCCGCGAAAGATCGAGTTGATCGCGGTCGACGTGCCGGGGAAATGAAACAGGCCGTACTCGTCAGCGATCACCGTCACGTTGCGCAAGATGGCGCCGGTGCCCTCGACCCTCACGCCCGAGTACGGGGTGCCCGCCCTGCGGCAGAGGCTGTCTGACAGGGTCGTGCCCGCTCCCTGCACGGCGCAGGCGTCCCTGACCATGCCCGTGGTGCGGGCTATCAGCCTCGTCGCCGACGCGCCGCCGGCCAGTCTCAGGACATCGAAGTCGGGGCTGCTGCCGACGAGCTCGAGGTCCGAGGCCGTGGAACCCGGCTGAGCCAAGCGCAAGCCTTCGCCTCCGTAGATGACGGGTCGCCCCGGTCCGATCACGGCGCCGCGGATCGCGAGTGTCCCGATGTCGTCCGACAGCGCGGGCAGCGGCGCACCGGGTGAGCCGTACGTGCCGACCCCCACGATGACGGTGTCGCCACCCGACGCCCCGCCGACGGCCGTGACCAGGCCGCACGGCGCGCCCGAGGAGCAGTCAGCGCCGGGTGCGGGGTTCGGAGTCGAGTAGCGCGTTGCCGCGCCGGCCCATGTGGGCGTCAACGCGAGCCCGATCACGCTCGCCAACACGCCGCCCATCAGACGACTGCGCGTTCCATGCATTGGCTGACTCCCAAGTGGTCTTGCCCAAACGTAAACCAGGCGAGCGCGTGCGTGGGAGAAACTTGGTCTGACGCACCGTGGCGTTTCCTCAGCAGCCCGAGCGGTCAGCAGGCACGAAGATGAAGACGCCGATGCTTGCGCTTCGCGCGAAGAGCTGCACTTTGGCGGCGGGGCCGGAGCGGGTGTGGCTCGGACTCATGTGGCTGAACGTTCCCCGGCGCGTAGCGTTCGGGATATGCCGGTGGTGCCCGAGACTGAGCTTGAGCGGGGGGTTGTAAGTGATCTGGAATGGCAACAGGGTGCGGCGTGGGGCGATCCTCGGCCCGGTCATCCTGAGGGTTCGGTGGCTGCGCATATCGAGGAGGTCCTTGCCAACGTCGACGACGTCGCGCTTGACGATGGGGATCGCAGCCGCCTGCGGTTCGTCGCGCTCGTCCACGACACGTTCAAGCATCGGGTCGATCGAGGTCGGGCGCGTGTGGGCGACAACCATCACGCCACGATCGCGCGCCGCTTCGCTGAGCGCTATACCGATGACGTTGAACTGCTCGAGCTCATCGAGCTCCACGATGAGGCCTACAACGCTTGGGTGAAGGGGCATCGCGGCGGGAGATGGCACGCGGCCGAAGCTCGCGCCCAACGTCTGTTGGACCGCCTCGGGCCGTCTCGAACGCTGTACCTGCGCTTCTACCGGGCTGATAACGGCACGGGCACGAAAGACCGCGAGCCGCTGGAATGGTTCGAGCAGCTCGTAGGACACGAAGATAAAGCGGAGGGCAGCTAAAGCTCAGCCAACGTGCGGGACGCGCGAAAACCGGCAGCGCGCGAGCGTGTTGGTGGCTGACATCAGGGGGTCGCGTGCGCGGGGTCGCCGCTGTGCTCCTATGAGCACATCCCGAGCCTTGACCTCATGCCGCATCTGCCCGAGATCCTGTCCTCGACGCCCGAGGCGCGTGCCATCGCGCTCGAGCTGCGGACGGGCGAGGGGCTTCCTGAGCAGGAGATGCACGAGCGCGCCTGGATTGTGGTTCTCAGCGGGGAAATCGATATCACCAGCGCGACCGGGAACGCGTTTCGGGCGGTCGCAGACTGCTGGTCGAGGTCGCGGCGGCCGAGCGCCACGAGGTCGTGGCGCGCTCAGACGCACGACTACTGTTGCTGCTCACCCCTGGGCCAGGCACAGGCCATCCCGGCGCGATGACGCTGCGCGAGAAGCTCTACGCACGCCGCCACGCCGCCAAGAACGTGCGTCCACTGAACAGGCACTCTCACCGTCAGGCTGAGCCCCGCGCTGAGCCGCCAGCAAGAAGGCTTTTGACCGATCCATCGATCGCGGTGTCGCACAACGCGCGAGATGGGGCGCTCCTGGCGCGGCTGACCGGGCTACGTCTCGTCGAAGATCGCGGCGATCTCGTCAAGCGCCGCCTGCTCGCGCTCGCTGATCTCGGTGCCGCCGATGCCGAGGAAGCCGCCCTCTTTGTGGGCACGAGCGATGTCCTGGGCCAGCGAGAAGATGAAGCGCTTGTACTCGATCACCTCGTCCTCGGTGCCGACGCGGTCGAGGATGTCGATTGCCTCACGCAGCGCCGCGAAGGCCTCGGCCTGCAGTTCCTCGCGCGAGCGGGGCTTGCGAGCGCCGCCCGAGGCAGGCGGGGTGGCGAGCAGCGCGCTCATGAACTCCCCGTCGTGGCGCTCGCGCGCAGCCGCGTAGCTGCGCGTCGCTGCGACGCTCTCCCGGACGCTGCCGCCCTTGTCTGCCGCCACGACGAGCATCGCGCACAGCAGCGGAGCGGAGACAAGCGTCGACCATTCCTCGGCGTTGAACTCGGCCTTGCGTGTCATCGCGTCGTCACGATAGCCGGGTCAGGCAAGCAGATCCGACGCGATCATTCAGCGCTCGTCGAAGCTGTGCATGGTCTGACCTTGAACTCGTTCTTCGCGGAGTACCCGTCGAACTCGAGACCCGCGCGGTGATGGTGGTGTCCCAGGTGCCGCGCACGCCGAGCGTGGAGTTGCGCTGCTCGTAGTGGGCGGGTGTTCGCGGTGTTGGCGAAGCGACACCCAGCGCCGTGGGACCGGGACTGGGAGGATCGACTGGTGGGGATCGTCCGGCGCTTGGGCATTGCTGCTCGATGCGCGGCCGTGGCGGCCGTGCTCGGAGGCACGGCGTGGGTCGTCAAGGCTGAGGTGACATCAGCGACGGGCGATGAGCCCGCCGCCGCCTTCATCGGCTTCGCGTTGTTTCCTTTCGCCGTGCTCGGACTGTGGTCGACGCTGGGTCCAGCGGCTGGTCGCGCGCGTCAGATCGGTCTCGAGCAGCGGCACAAGAAGCGCGCGGACGGGCATGAGGCGTGTGTCGAGAAGGTTGAAAAGGTCCGCTCAGTCGCGCTCGAAGGCGTTCAGGATGTTTCCGTCTGGGTCCTTGAACCAGATCGTCCGACCCCCGGGAAGCGCGGCGATCCCGTCCTCTGTTTTCAGCTCTGGTGTGTCGTACTCCTCGAGGACGATGTGCTTGTCGCGAAGCGCCTTTGCCGTCGCGTGGATGTCTTCGACCCGCCAGGCCGCGAGGGTGGCCGGGGACTGGCCGGCGTTCTCCTCAGTCGGGTAGGTGTAGAGGCCGGTGCCGGCCCCGCACTCGTATTCGAAGCTGCCGTCGGCACGCGGCCCGCCCGCGAACCTGAGCCCGAGCACGCCTTCGTAGAAGCCTCTTGCCCGGTCCACGTCCCTGACGGGAATCGTCGTCATCACGCGCTTGTCGCCGAGCATCGCCGCGTCTCTCCTCGTGTTCACCGCGGTCAGTAGAGCACCGTCGGGATCCAGCAGCCGCTGGGCTCGCGGTATTCACCGGTCGCCATGTAAGTCATCGGCTTCACGACGCGCAGCCCCTCGTCGAGGCACCAGCGGAAGAGGTCGGCCTGTCGCGTCGGCAGCAGGAAGGAGGCGGGTTTTTCGGTCGCTGCCAGAGCGCCCAGGATCAGGGCGCGCATGTCGTCCTCGGTCTGCGCAACGGCGTATGCGGCTGGGAAGAAGGTGAGGGTGGTGGCATAGGCGGTGATTTGACCGTCACGCACCCCGACGAACGGCGAGAGGACGGGGCTCTGGCTGGCGTCGCGCAGCTCGTTGGTGCGCTCGAAGCCGTGGACTGTGAGACAGAGGTCCTCACATCCCTGCAGGTCGTCCTCCTCAAGCGGGCGCACCTCGATTCCGGCCAGAGGCCCGCTCCTCGGCGTGCCGCCCATCACGACCGCCGGCTCCTTGACCGTGAAGCCCAGCGACGCATAGAGCGACAGGGATCCCACGTTGAAGGAGTCTTGGAAGAGGCGTACGCCCGCCGCGTCGCCTGCCCGCTCCAGCGCGGCCTCCATCAGGCGGCGCCCGACGCGGTGGCCCTGCGCCTCCGGCTCGACGGTCATCGGGCCAAGGCCGCGGATCGGCCCGCGCTCGTCGAGGAAGTTGGAGCCGACGATCCTGCCATCGCTCTCCGCGACGACGCCCCAGATTGACGGGTGCGCGACAAACGCACTCGTCAGCTGCTCGGCGGCCGCCAGCGAGGGGAAATCGCGTGCGAAGCGGTAGTGGTCGTGGATGGTGCCGAACGCCTCATAGACGATCCGTGCACACTCGTTGACGTCTGCGGACTCACTCGGGCGCAGCTCGACCTTCATTGAAGGTCCGGTCCTGGTCGAGCGGCTCGTGGTGGACATGGCCTTCTCCCTTCCGCTGGCTGGGATGTACTTCGATAGAGTACTCATCTATCCGATGGAGGGCTACAATATCTAACGGATGGCGGGTGTCAAGAAGCGCAGTTACGACATGGCCAACCGCTCACGACTGGCGGCCGACACGCGGCGCCGGGTCGTCGAGGCAGCCAGCCGCTTGTTCCTGCGACACGGCTACGCGGCGACGTCCATGAACGCCATCGCGGCCGAGGCCGGCGTTGCGGTCCAGACCGTCTACGCCAGCATGAAAACCAAGCGAGACATCCTCGAGAAAGTCATCCAGCTGACGGTTCGCGGAGAAGAGGACGACGTGCCAATCGCGGCGAGCACGCGCTGGCGACAAATGGAGGCCGAAGCCGATGCGCGTGCGAAGCTCGCGATGTTCGCTCGGATCCATCGTGAGATCTGCGACCGTGAGGCACGCCTGTTCGTCGTCCTCGAGAGCGCCGCGGCCGTCGATGCCGATACCGAGCCGCTCCTGCGCGACAAGGAACGGTTTCGATACGAGGATCAGACGCGGGTCGCGCGCTCGCTTTGGCGGCAAGGCCAACTACGAAACGGGCTGCCGGTCCGTAAGGCCAGCGACATCATCTGGGCGCTCGCCAGCGAGCGCGTCTACCTCGCCCTCGTGCAGGAACGCGGCTGGAGCATCGAAGCGTACGAGACTTGGCTGACAGACCAGCTGACCGGAGCGCTACTACCAGTGTGACCGGCCGATGACACCGCCGAGCGCTTGTTGCGCGATAAGGCGAAGCGCGCTTGGCCAGGTCGCCGCCGCTTCGGCGCACATCTTGGCGCCGACGCAGGCTACGCTCGCGCAGGGTCGGCGGCGAGGCGCCGGTGCCGGTCTTGTCGGCCGGTGGTCTCCTCGCCGCCGCCCTCCGAACCGGACTTGCGACAGAAACCGGTCGACCGAGACGATCCCGAGCAACAACCGGGATCGAGCATCCCAACAGCCCACAGCCGCCAGTTTCGGGGCTGCTGTCCAGTATCGGGGCTTCAAGCACTGATTCGTCTCCTACGCCTTTCTGGCTTGCTACCGCACCCGGCCCGCTGGCGGCGGACCGTTGCTCGATCGTCAGGGGCTGCTCCCGCCCTCCGCCTCACCTCAGGGCATCAGACGGCCCCTCAGCTTCACCCGACCGTCACGGCGGCCGGACGCGGGGCCTCTCACCCCACCCGGTCATATGGCGCCTCGTGGCGCAGTGCCGCTTCGGACGAAACCAGCAGCGTTGGCTAGCGCGAAGAGCGAGAGCAGGGGCTTGTCGCCTCTGCTCGGCTGAGGTGACGCTGCCGCCGCTGGGGGTTGTGTGGCTGGTGCCGGAGGGGAGGGAAAAGGCCACCTCCGGGAAATAGAGGCCGAGGATCCTCCGGCGCGGCTGGCGCGGGGGCGACTGTCCGCTCTAATGGCCCGGCCGGTCTGATCGGTGGGTCCATCATGGATGATGGACGCGCTGCCGTTCACTATCTCAGGAGGCAAGCCGTGTACGCCCGCGTGACCTTCGTCCAGATGAACCCCGAGGACCTCGAAGACGCCGCGCGCGACTTCGACGACTCCGTGATCCCCGCCGCGCGCCAGGAGGAGGGCTTCGAGGGCGCGCTGCTGCTCGTGCGCGCGGACGGCACCGCGATGGTCGTCGATCTCTCCGACACGCTCGACCACATGCAGGCCAACGAGCGCAGCGGCTTCTACCAATCGCAGGTCGCGAAGTTCCGCAACCGGATCGTCGGCCATCCCCGTCGCGAGATCTACCACGTGGCGGTCGCGCGCGGCGTGCGCGGCGGCATCGATCTGCTGGAGGAGGCCTCCTAGGGTCCCGGTTTGAGAGTCGTTCCTACCGGTTCGCCGGCCACGACACGGCCTGGCGGATCGGACGCGACGGAGGCCTTCAGACGAGCGGCGGAAGGGTTGACGACGTTTGGCTCGAACAACGTGCCGTGAGCTGGGGAAGATCGACGCTTGCGTTCATGGTCACGGTTGTGGCCCTAGCCGGACTGGCGACATTCGGCGAAGCAGACCCGAAGTACTACTTCGCGACCATCGGACTGCTCGGTGTCCTGTTCCTCGTCGGAGCTCTCGCTGTCCTCGCCAAGGGCGCCGGGGATCAGGACAAGCTCTACTTCGGAGCGATCGCGACGTTGCTCGCATCGATCGCCGCTCTTGTCGGCGGCATCGGCGGGGGCGCGGTTGCCGGGGATGAGGCAGGCAAGAGCGCTGCCGAGAACGTCGCCGGCGACACCGCCAAGAAAGTTGCGACCGAGGTTGCGACCGACACCGCTCGTGAGGAGGCGCAGGACACGGTCGAAGATACGGTCAAGGACTCCGCACAGAAGCCCTGATCGCTCCGCGTCTACCTGCTCTCTCTCGCAGTGAGGTCAGCCAACCTGGCGGCCACCGAGCTGCCCGCGCAGCGTCGCGATCTCCGTCACCGCCAGCCCGACGTAGGCCTCCCGCGCGGCGGCGAGGTCCTCCTCGAGGTCGCTCATGTAGGTCGCGTTGTCGCCGAGGCCGGCGGCGGTGGCCTCGTACCGCTCGGCCACCAGGCGGTCAAGCTGGAGGCGGATGTCGTGGGAGCTCATGCACTACAGATGCTCCCGAGGCAGATTTGAGACATCGATGAGGACCCCTGAGCCGGGACCCTGGATCTGACGTGGTTTCAGGTACAGGCTCGGGAGGTCCGGCGTTGAGCTGGCGCCGGGACGGTCGAGCGCGCGTCGAGCGGCTGACGTACCGGCAGTCGCCGGGGACCGTCTCGCGCTGGATGGCGGTGCCGTGGCAGACCGACACCGCCAGCTGCCGCTCGGGCTACTACCTCGGCTACGGCCCGCGCTTTGACCGCTACGTGCCGACGTTCTGGGCCGCGCGCGTCCCCAACCAGGTCCTCACGCGGCGCAACTACGAGGTCGTATGGAGGAGTCGCGCGCGCTCGCCGAGCGCGCGGCGGCGTTCGAGCGGCGGGCGTTCTGGCTGCGCTGGCTGACCGGCGGCTACATCCAGCAGGTCAACGAGATGGTCGGCTCGTTCGGCAAGCTCGGCATCGTGCAGACGATGCCCGGCCCGGCCGATGGCGAGTTCGGCTCGCAGCTGCTCGTGGAGGCCGCGGTCGCCGCGGCACTCGACGCGAGCGGCGAGGATCCGAGCAGGTCACGGCGGGCTACATCGAGAAGGTCGACCGCTTCCAGCGTGCGCGGCGGCAGTAGCGCCGACGGGATTCGTGCGCCCCAGGACGTTCGACGTCGTCGTCGCCGGCGGGGGGCCGGCGGGAAGCGCTGCGGCCATCGCGCTCGTGCGCGCAGGCCGGCGGGTGCTGCTTGCCGATCCGTGCAACGCCCAACCGCCGGCACTGAAGATCGGCGAGACGCTGCCGACGGTGGCGGCGGTCGCGCTGCGCGATCTCGGCCTGCACGAGCGGATCGAGGGCGCCGGTGTCGCCATCCGCAGCACCGGGACGAGCGCGGCCTGGGGCGGCGACGAGCCGGTGCAACGCGATCCGGTCGTCGATCCGCATGGCCACGGCTGGCATCTGGACCGCACGCGCTTCGATGCGTAGCTACGTCAGCAGGCGCGCGCGGTGGGAGCCGAGCCGTGCGACGGCGGGTCGCCGTACGGCGCACCGACGATGGTCGCGCTCGGCAGGTACGGATCGGAGGCCCGCATGGCACGGCTTGTGCGTGCCGCTGGGTCATCGATGCCACCGGTCGCCGCGTCGGGATCGCGCGTGGCCAGGGGGCGCGACGCGACCGAGGCGACCGCCTCGTCGGCCTCTACGCCGCGGTTCGCACGCACGATGATGACGTCGACGCGCGCACCCGCGTGGAGTCGACGCCCGCGGGCTGGTGGTACAGCGCGCTCGTCGCCGGCGGCCGCCGGATCGTGACCTTCCTGACCGACGCCGACCTCATCGATGCGAGGTTGCGCACCCGAGCCGCCTTCCGCAGGGCACTCGACGAGACATGCCACGCGCTGCTCAGCGGGAAACCGACGCTGACGTCGGCCCCGCAACCACCGCGGCCCATGGCGCGCGGCCTGCGCGGCGACGCAGGCGCGATCGCGGCTTACGAGCGCCAGCTGGCGGACGTGTGGTCGGCCTACGAACGCAACCGCGCACGGGCCTACGAGCTCGAACGGCGCTGGCCGGACTCGGTGTTCTGGGCGCGGCGGGCACCTCGCTCTAGCGGCGCAAGCTCGGCGCTCGGCTGGACTCGCGCGGCCCGTGCCACCGGTGAGGTTGGCCTCGCGTCACTCCAGCACCCCCGAGCGCGAGGTCGCTCGGCTCGAGACCGAGCGCCTCACGAACCCACAGATCGTAGGCCGCCTGTGTCTCGGTCTGAAGACTGCGGAGACTCAGACGCGAAACGTCTTCACGAAGCTCGGGATCTCCAATAGGGTGGAGCTGGCGCAGGCTGTTGAGCGGGAGGGGCTGGACGGGGTCTCTCCCGGTTGGAGCAAGATCACACTAATCGTCAACGCGCCGTGGGAGGCTCGACCTAATCACCTGCCTCGCTCTGGAGGGATCCAAGTTGTGCCGCCTTATCGGAATGGCAGCGTTGGCGATCGCGGGACTTGCAACGGGTTCGACCGGTGTGACCATGGCCGCGCCGGCAGACGCGGAGCCGCGGCGGGCCCGGTTTGCGTCAGACACACCTCAGGCCGCGCTCTTTGAGTGGAGCATCCCGAGCTCCTACGGCGAACAGCGCGATGACAGCGGCGTCATCGTGGAGACCGATCCCGCCAAGGTTTCCACGGGGCCATGGCGAGTCCGGCTGCAGGTCGCTCCATCCTCATGCAGTCAGAGGGCGCGCTACCGCTGGAGCGTCGAGGGTCGCAAGCTGCGCACGAAGCGCGCGCCCGGCTGTACATTTGAGGCAACCTTCGCCAAAGAGGGCACGCGGTATCCCGTGCGCCTTGAGATCAAACTGGATGGCAGGACGCTCACGCACGAGCAGCCGATCCTCGTCCAAGACTGGCTCATCGTTTCTATCGGTGACTCCGTTGCTTCGGGAGAGTCTGTCCCGGACGTGCCGGGTTTCAGACGGTCGCGGTGGCAACACGTACCCTGTCATCGCAGCGCGCGCGCTGCGCCCGCGAAAGCGGCCCGGCAGATCGAGGAGCTCGATGATCACTCCTCCGTGACCTTCGTGCATCTGGCTTGCTCGGGCGCCACGATCCAGCAGGGGTTGCTCGGATCCTACGACGGCGTATTGGCCGAGCCGCTCACCCAGCCGCAAACCGCGCAGGTCAAGGTGCTCAACCGGCTCGCGCGTCAGCGCAAGGTGGATGCGGTGCTGCTCAGCGTCGGCGCCAACGATGTCTACTTCGGGGCGATCGTCCGGTATTGCGCCGTGCATCCTTCGTCTGATTGCTTCAAGGAGCGGCTCTCCAAGACCGAGCCCCGGACGATCAATGACTCGGTCGCCAAGGCGTTGGAGACGCTGCGGGACGGTTACGACGAGCTCGATGGTGAGTTCGACAAGCGGATCGAGCGGCCCCGTGTGCATATCGTCGACTACTTCGACCCGACGCACGACGCGAGGGGGAAGACCTGCAAACGGATCTTGGGTTTCGTTACGGCCTCGGAGCTCGAGTCGGCGCAGTCACGAGTGCTCGAGCCGCTCAACCGAGCGGTCGCAAGCGCTGCGGACAGACACGGCTGGACTGCTCTTACGGGGACGGCCGAACGCTTTCGGATGCACGGCTACTGTGCCGGTCGGCAGGCGTGGGTCACGACTTTGTCTGGCTCCGCCGCTCGTTCCGGCGGTGCGGTGAAGTCGCACCTCCTGGGCACGCTGCACCCCAACGAGTCGGGGCAGGACGTCATCGCACACGGCATCGTCGGGTCGCTGCAACGCAGCCTCTACCCCGGCCAGGAGTTCGAAGCGACCACGTGGGATCCTGAACCCGAGGAGGAGGAGGGCCCCTCGACGGCTATGGTCATCTTCATCGCCATCGTCGTGCTAGTCCTGTTGGGCCTGGTGGGCTGGCTGGGGTGGGCGCTTGGCAAGAGCCGGGGCGCACGGGCATGAAGGCGCTGTCGTTCGTACGAGACAAGGTGGTGCCTGTCGTGTTCGCGCTGCCGCCCTTCCTGATCCTGGTCCTCGTGGGGTGGGGTGCCGGGATCCTGGTGTTTGGGATCCTCGACGGCTGGTTCACCGTGCTCGGGCTCGCCGTCCTTGCGCTGCTGATCGTCCTGCGGATATCGCTTCCTGTTTCCACTCGATGGCTTGGCGCGGTCGTCGTCGCCGTGCTGTCGGTGCTCGCTCTCAACGCTCTCTGGGCACGCGTGGGGCTCGAACGTCCGGACCCGGTGCCTGGCGTCATTGCAGCGGCTGCGGTCATTGTGCTGGTCGTCTGGGTCTATTACCGATCGTGGTGGGTCGATGGCTCTCTGTCGCCGTCGGGTGCTTGGCTCTGGGGAGGAGCCCTCGCGGTGGCATTGGTCGTCGTGTTGCCGGTTGGCTACGGCCTTGTTAAACAGGCCAAAGCCGACAAACCCGAGCCCTCGACGGACCTGGCCTCGCAGCTCGAGGTCATCGTGATCAGCGGTGCAGACGGTCTGCCGCCTCTCCAGACCACGGACGGGTCTGGGGGCTGGGAACTTGACTACTTCACTGGCAGCGCGGAAGGCCGGCGAATCAAATGGATCGGTGAGCGGCCGCCGCCGCCCCGCAAAGGCGCGGACCGAGTGCTGGTGCTGGCGGTGGACGGTGTTCCACGGACGCTGGCGGACGCTGATCAGCTTGCGAATGTTCCGGCCGCCCCAGCGGAGGTTGACCGGTGGCGAGCGGTCGCGAAGCGGGTGCCGGGTTGGAGGTCAACGCCGACCTTCGCGTTGCTGAGGGCCAGCGATGCGCGTCTCGCCGATTGGAGGGACACGCTGAAACCGCTTGCCCCGGGGGAGCGCGGGAAGCAGTGGTACGGCGGCGTGCGTTCGGTTCAGGCGCTGGCGGGGCCGCGCACGCTAGGCGACGTCGCCCTCCGCCTCGCTGTCAACTCGCCGACCTCCGACGAGGACCTGTCGCTTGCCGGGCAGTATCGCCCGCTGCTGCTCTTCGACGATGGCGAGCGTGGCGCGCGGCCTCTCAACGTCGACAGTCTGCTCGCAAGGGATGAGTTCGACCTCTGTGGGGATCATCAGCTGCGTGTGAACTGCAGCGACGTTCACAGCTGGCGCGACCTACGTAATGGTGCGTACCGCCTGTCGTTCGATACGAACACACTCAAAGCCGCCACCGATGACACCATGATCTACGTCCACGTGACCCGGCACCGCACAGGTCGCCGGGACCTGGTGTATCTCGACTACTGGTGGTATCTGCCGGACAACCCCACCAACGCGGGCGAGGGCGGCCTCTGCGGCGCCGGTCTCATCATTCCTGAGGTCACGTGCTTCGACCATCAATCCGATTGGGAAGGGGTCACGGTTGCGATCGATCCTGATCTTCCGGAGCGGTCGGTAGTGGGTCAGTTTGAATCGAGCAGGGCTGCGATCTCGCGCAGCGTCCAGACGTGATCCGCGATCCCTGCGGCCATCGCCGGAGTGCGCTTCGTCCGCGTGCCGTCGTCATTCTCGACCGTGAGCGACATGTGGACCCGCCCGAAGTTGTAGTGCATGTAGTGCAGCGAGACAGCGTGCGCAAGGTTCTCGACCTTCTTTGAGAAGGCGTTGGTCAACCGAGTGAAGCGGCGCATGCCCATCCGCATGGTGAGGTTCTGACGCTCGACGTAGCTCGTCGAGATCTCGCCGGGATCGGGATCCCCCTTGATGATCCGCTTCTCAATACCGGTGCAGACGGCCGGACTGTAGCGCCGCTCGTTGCCGCTGCCCTCGGCGTTGCCGTAAATCTTGTGGAGCTGCGCGAAGTCGACCTCTGTACCGAAGGCGAGGTCGACCGCTTGGACGTAGATCTTGAGTCCGTCGCTCGTGATCTGCACGCGCTCGGCGAGCCGGGCTTGAAGGTCCGAGAGGAACGTCCAGGCGTCGTCCACGGTTCGCTCAGCGACGAGCCATGAGGGAACGAGCTTCGTGTCGGCGCAGATCGCCGTCCACGTCCAGATGTCGCCGTAGCCGAACGTGCCCTTGTGCTCGCTGGGAACGTTCTTCTGCTTGGAGTAGCAGAACGACCAGATCTCGTCGCACTGGATCGTGCGGCACGGAAGGTCGCGCATCGCCTCGTCCTGGTAGTCGGCGCACGCCGCGCCGAGATCCGTCAGGAGCTTGACGACGGTGTTCTTCGCCGCGCCGGTCATGCGGACCGTGGCGCGGATGCTGTTGCCCTCAACGAGCGAGCCGACGATCTGCGCGCGCTTGTCGCTGGAGAGCCGATTCATACTGACCATTATGCTTGACCGCTTGGTAAGAGTCAAGATGAGATCCGTAATAAAACGTAGCGCAGAATCCGCGGAGCTGGTATCGTCGCGGCATGGTCGAACTCGAAGACGCTCAAGGTCGGCTCGCCGACCTCAAGCAACCGCTGATCGACGCGCACATAGCGGCCGCTCAGGCTTGGAAGACGCTTGTGGAGGAGCGGCCAGAACTTGCCCTCCCATGCGACAGCACTACGCGCGCCAACTTCCTCCATGACCACATCTGTTCGCAGACGGCCCGCCGCGTTGGGGATCGGGCGGGTGTCGAAGTGGCTGACAGTCTTGGCTTCTTCGCGTTGCGGATCGGCCACGACATTCTGCTTCGCTTCAAGTTCGTAGGTGACGGGTACCCGCACAACGTCGCCACCCAGCAGCAGAAGCATCTCGCTCGACAGCAGTACACAGAGGAAATGACGCTTGCGCTGAACGGGAACAGCGCACTGACGCCGCCGACGCTCCTGACGTGTGGCTACACGCTCGACGGTGAGCAGATTGGGCGGGTCGAGATTCGACGCGACTGCAAAGGTCATCTGCCGTGGATGTACGACATCTACGGTGGCGACAGGGTTGTCCGCCCGGAGGAGTTCGAAGGCATGAAGGACACGACGAAGCCGGCCACGATCCGTAAGGCGACTGAGACGCCTGAGCCGAAGGAGGGCGGTACGGAGGCTGGTCAGTCGGAGTCGTCATGAGCGACAAGCCGCTCAACCCCGACGTGCTCCAAGTCGCCCGTGAGAGTCGTGGCCGTACACAGGGCGAGGTCGCTGACGCTGCGCAGGTGACTCAAGGTCTGATCTCCAAGGTGGAGAAGGGGGCTGCCACCTTGCAGCCCCGCGAGCTGGCAGCCATCGGCGACTTCCTCGGGTACCCGCCGCAGATGTTCTATGAGCCGGGACGAGTCCGCGAAGTCGGGAGCGCTTGCCTTTATCACCGCAAGCGTAAGACGCTACCGGCCAAAGTGCTGAAGAAGCTGGACGCTCGGATGTATGTGCGCAACATCAACGTGCGCAAGCTCCTCGACG
The DNA here is from genome assembly GCA_030860005.1 of Actinomycetota bacterium. Taxonomy (GTDB): domain Bacteria; phylum Actinomycetota; class Thermoleophilia; order Solirubrobacterales; family Solirubrobacteraceae; genus CADCVQ01. Next base: position 1,303 of record JALZJA010000447.1, on the reverse strand, counting down.
GCCTGGAGATCGACGGGGACCGCATGTTTCACACCCTGGACCCGGACGAATATGGTGACTCTCCGGTTGAAGTAGCGCGTGCGCTGCGAGCCGCGTGGCGGCTCCCCGAGGGACCCATTCCCAATCTCACCGCGCTGATCGAGTCGGCGGGCGGCATCGTGATCATGGAGGACTTCGGGAACCGCAAGCTGTTCGGCATGAGCTGTTGGACGACGCGCGGCCATCCGCTCTTCTTTCTGAACTCGGCCGTGCCGACCGACGATCTTCGGTGGACGATGGCTCATGAACTCGGGCATCTCACGATGCACGGGACCCCGCCCGGTGGCGATCCTGAGGAGGAGGCCGACGCCTTCGCTGGCGAGTTCTTGGCTCCGTCTTCGCTGTTCCGCCACGACGTGCGCGGCCTCAAGATCGACCGGCTGCCACAGCTCAAGAGCTATTGGCGAATCTCCATGAAGGGGATCATCAAGCGCGCCCAGGCCATCGGGGCCATTGACAGGCAAGCGGCCGTCCGGCTGTACAAGCAGCACAGCGGGCGCGGCTACAACTCTGCGGAGCCATACGCGCTATCACCCGAGCCGCCGACCCTTGTCAAGACAGCGGCCAACATCCATCTACAGGACTACGACTACTCGCCCAACGAACTCGCCAAAGCGGTGTTCCTCAACACCGACGAGTTCTATCGAGACTTCCTTGGCGAGCGACCGCCAAGCCACCCGCGTAACGTGATCAGTCTGTTTGATCGTTCCGCTTCTTCCACCGCGTAGCGGCAGCCTTGCGAGCAATCTCGGACCGCTCCTCGGGAGAAAGCTTCTGTGCGCGCGCTGCACCGCCCTTCAGTCCGCCGCGACGGCCTAGCGCCACGGCGGCTGGGTCCTTGTCGCGCTCAACCGGCGGTTCCTCGGGAGGCGCTTCGCCCGTCGCCTCTTGAACGAGCCGCTGCGCGAGCTGGTTGAGATCGCGCGGGCGCTTGCTTGAGCGGTCAGGCATACCTACCATGGTACCGGGCAATGCAAGCGGGGCGATTTGCCCAACTGGCGGTACGCGAAGCGTACCGCCAGATCCCGGACCAATGTTGCATGCAAGCAACTGAGTTGGGTAGTCTGGTAGTTCATTACTCCCCGCCGTCCGGCCTTCGGGCCGCACTGGCGGGGCTCTATTTATGCCCCGCGTAGCGCCCGAGTTCCGCAGTTGGTGGTCACACGGATGGGCCGTCATCGCCCGTGGTTGCTGGCGTTTTGCGACTTTGTGCAGCTTGTGCGTGTGTGCCCACGCTCGCGGCAGGGCCGGGAACTGTCGCGGC
>JALZJA010000437.1 GCA_030860005.1 Actinomycetota bacterium | reverse complement strand
GGCCTCGGCCGGCCTGGCGCTGCCGTTCCTGCTCCTCGGTGCGCGGCGGCGCGGAGCCGTCCTGATCGGCGCCGTGGCCGGCGGCGCGCTGGTGGCGGCACCGGCGGTGGCGCTGTTCGGCGGTGAGGCGTTCAGTTTCATCACGCAAATCCACGGGCAGCAGCACCTCGTCGCCCGCAACAGCGTCCCCAGCCAGGTCAGCATCGTGCTGGGCCATCCCGAGCTCACGTCGGGCGTCCGGCTGGGCGCCACCATGTTCGCCGCGGCAAGCTTGGCGTGGCTGCTCTGGCGCACGTACCGGGGAATGGAGTGGATCGTCGCCGCGGGCTGGGCGACGCTTGCGGTGCTCGTCGGCACAGCGTGGCTGACGCCCTGGTACGTCGTGTGGGCGCTGCCGCTGGCGGCGGCCTCGGGCGATCGTCGCCTGCGTGCGGCGACGCTCGCTTTCTGCGCCTTCGTCGTGGTGACCCGCGTGCGGCATTACGTGCTCTGACGGTCATGGACGCGGTCGAGTTCCAGACGATGATCGACGCGGACGACCGGCACTGGTGGTACCGCGGCCGCCGCCGGATCGTGGTCGGCGCCATCGAGCGACTCGCGCCGCCGCCGGGTGCCCGGATCCTCGATGCGGGTTGCGGCTCGGGCCGCATGCTCGACGAGCTCGCGCGCTGGGGCCACGTCAGCGGCCTGGACTCCGAGCCCGTCGGCGTCGCAGCCGCCCGCTCGCGCGGTCACACCGACGTGCAGCTCGGCGCCGTCGAGGAGCTCCCCTGGCCGGACGGCACGTTCGACCTCGTCACCTGTCTGGACGTGATCGAGCACACCCCCGACGACCGGCGCACGCTGGCGGAGCTGCGGCGCGTCACCCGCCCCGGCGGCCACCTGCTCGTCACGGTGCCCGCCTACCCGCGGCTGTGGTCCTCACACGATGTCGCCTCCCGCCACTACCGACGCTACACGCGCGGCTCGCTGCGCGCCGCGCTGCACGCCGCCGGATGGCACGCGCTCGCCGAGACGAGCTTCAACGCGATCCTGCTGGGACCAATCGCGATCGTACGCTGGGCCGAACGCCTGCGGCGCGGCGAGCGGGTACGGTCAGATCTCAAGCTCACCCCCGAGCGGCTCGGGGCGCTGCTCGAGCTTGCGCTGCGGATCGAGGCCGCGCTGTTGCGGCGTGGCGTGCGCCTGCCCGCCGGGGTGTCGATCCTCGCGGTCCTGCGCAACCCCGGGCGAGCGGAGACCGGCTCGTGAGCGACAACGGGCGGCCCGCACCCGAGCTGCTCAGCGTCGTTGCGCCCGTGTTCGACGAGCATTCCACGGTGGACGAGTTCCACGCGCGGGTCTCCGCCGCCCTGGCGAGCCACTCCTTCGAGCTCGTGCTCGTCGACGACGGGAGCACGGACGGCACCGCCACGGCGCTGGCGCGGATCGCAGCCGCGGACGCGCGCGTGCGGGTCGTGACGCTGACGCGCAACTTCGGCCACCAGGCGGCGCTCACGGCGGGGCTCGATCACGCCCGCGGCAACCCCGTCGTCATGCTCGACTCCGACCTCCAAGATCCGCCCGAGCTCATCCCCGAGATGCTGGAGCGCTGGCGAACGGGCAGCGACATCGTCTACGCGGTCCGCCGCCGGCGTGCCGGGGAGCGGCGCTTCAAGCTGGCGACAGCCAAGTTCTTCTACCGCGTGTTCGACCGGTTGGCGTCGATCGACCTGCCGCCCGACTCCGGCGACTTCCGCCTGCTCGACCGGCGTCCGCTCGATGCGCTGCTGGCGCTGCGCGAGCGCGCCCGCTTCCTGCGCGGCATGACCGCGTGGGTCGGCTATCACCAGACCTCGGTCGAGTACGACCGCCACCCGCGCCACGACGGCGAGACGAAGTACACGCTGCGCCGGATGGTGGCGCTCTCGTTCGACGCGATCTCCTCGTTCTCCCACGTCCCGCTGCAGCTCGCCACGTGGCTCGGCTTCGCCATCTCGGCGTTCGCATTCGCGTGCGTCCCGCTCATCGTCGCCCTGCGCGTGGCCGGCTCCTACCTGCCGGGCTTCGGCACCGTCACCGTCGCGATCCTCCTGCTCGGCGGCATCCAGCTGATCGCGCTGGGGATCATCGGCGAGTACCTCGGGCGCATCTACGACGAGGTCAAGGGCCGGCCCCTCTACCTCGTTCGCGAACCTCGCGCCGGCGCGCCGGCGGATCCGGCCCCACGGGCGGAGCGCCAGCGAGCCGATTCGTGACGCTCGCTCGCTTCCTGGCTGTCGGAGCGGGCAACACGCTGCTCACGCTGGCCGTCTACGCGTTGCTGCTCGCAGCCGGCTTGCCGTACCTCGCCGCGCTGGCGCCCGCGTATGCGCTGGGCGCGCTGAACGGCTACACGCTCAACCGCGCGTGGACCTTCCGGGCGGGCTCCTTCCGTGGCGCGGGGCTCGCGCGCTACGTGCTCGTCCAGGGCGCCGGACTCGGGCTGAACGCCGCCCTGCTCGCCGTGCTCGTCGGCGATCTCGGAGCGGACGAGCTGCTCGGGCAGGTGTTCGCGCTGCCGGTCGTCACCGGCCTGGTGTTCCTCGCCACCCGCAGCTGGGTCTTCAGCGGCTCACGGGAAGGACTCAGAGAGTCCCGCCGACCATCGGGAGCATGAACCGTGCACCCGCCCGACCACCTGCGCGAACGGGGGTCTCGCTCTGTACGCTGTTCCGGCGATCACCACTATCCGTCGAGGGGGCGGGGTGGGCGGGGAAGGTCGTGGCAAGTGCATCATGATGCGGCCGGGCTCATCACATCCACGTCCTTTCTCGCGTTGGCGCGTGGTTGTGCCCGTGGCGCTGGTCCTTGGCGCGGTGCTTGTGATCGCGGCTGGGGTGCAGGCGGCGCTGCCGCCCAAGGGCGCGAGCTTTGCCTTCCACGACCATCAGACGGCCGGTAAGAACTGGCACGTCGAGTTCAGGATCGACGCCAAGGACCCCAAGCAGATCAAGACGCTCGTCGTCTACAGCCAGCAGTGCAAGGCGACCGTCGCCAAGACCGGCGTGGCGATCTCCGATGCGGGCGCGATCGCCGCCGGCGGCGCACTCAACGGCGGCGGCACGTGGCAGGTCAACGCGACATTCAAAGACCCGACGACGATC
>JALZJA010000433.1 GCA_030860005.1 Actinomycetota bacterium | reverse complement strand
GCGTAGCACCGCGCGGGGCCGCCAGCGGGTCGCCGGTAGCCTGCTCCATCGATGTCCTTCTACGTCACGACGCCGATCTATTACGTCAACGCGGCTCCGCATCTGGGCCACGCGTACTCCACGATCGCCGCCGATGTCATGGCGCGGCACATGCGCCAGCGCGGGGAGGACGTCTTCTTCTTGACCGGCGTCGACGAGCACGGCGAGCCGGTCGCGCTCGCGGCTGAGAAGGAGGGCGTCACGCCGCAGGAGCTCATCGACCGCAACGCCCCGCGCTTCAAGGACCTGATGCCGCGGCTCAACGTCTCCAACGACTTCTTCATCCGCACGAGCGATCCCGAGCATATGGCCAGGTCGCAGGAGGTGCTCAGCCTGATCCGCGACAACGGTCACGTCTACGAGGGCGTCTACGAGGGCTGGTACTGCCCGCGCTGCGCGGACTTCAAGACCGACGCCGAGGCGGGCGAGGACAACACGTGCCCGATCCACCGGATCGCGCTCACGCGCGAGAAGGAGGACAACTACTTCTTCCGCCTGTCGGCTTTCCAGGACGACCTCGTCCGCCTGTACGACGCGCAGCCGGACTTCGTCATGCCGCGCCACCGCTACAACGAGGCGCGTTCGTTCATCGAGTCGGGGCTGCAGGACGTCTCGCTGAGCCGCTCGACGCTGACCTGGGGCGTACCCGTGCCGTGGGACGAACGCCATGTCTTCTACGTGTGGTTCGAGGCGCTGCTGAACTACTACACGGCGCTGTCCTACGCGACCCCCGGCGCGGACCTGACCGACCGCTTCTGGCCGGCGCAGTTTCACGTCATCGGCAAGGACATCCTGAAGTTCCACACCGTCTTCTGGCCGGCGATGCTCATCGCCGCGAAGCTGCCGCTCCCCGCGCACGTCTTCGTCCACGGCTTTCTGCTCATGCGCGACGACGCCGGCGAGGAGCACAAGATGAGCAAGTCGCTGGGCAACGTCCTCGACCCGTTCGTCGTCATGGACGAGTTCGGGACCGACGCCCTGCGCTACTACTGCATGCGCGAGGTCTCCTTCGGCCACGACGGATCGGTCTCCGTCGCCGGCTTTGCCGCGCGCTATGAGACCGAGCTCGCAAACGACCTCGGCAACCTCGCCAGCCGCACGATCGCGATGGTCCATCGCTACCGCGACGGCACCGTCCCCGCCGCCGATCCCGACCCCGAGCTCGCGGCCGAGATCGACAGCGCGGCCGGCGAGGTCGCGGAGATGATCGACGGCGCCGACCTGTCGGGCGCGCTCGAAGCGGCCTGGCAGCGGGTCCGGCGACTCAACCGCTACGTCGAGGAGCAGGCACCGTGGACGCTCGCCAAGGACGAGACGCGCGCGGACGAGCTCGATCGCGTGCTCGCGTCGCTGAGCGAGGGTCTGCGGGTCATCGCGGTCGTGCTGCACCCGTGGATGCCCGAGACGACCGGCAAGCTGCTCGAGGCCCTCGGCTCGGAGGACGTCGCGATCGAAAGCGCAAAGCTGCAGGCCGGCCGGCTCGGCGCGATCTCCCAGCTCGACCAGCTGTTTCCCAAGCCGTAGATGGCGGCATGATCGACAGCCACACGCATCTGCACGCGTGCAAGCCCGACGACGCGGAGCTCGTCGCGGCTGCGGCGCAGGCCGGCGTGGCGCGGATGCTTACCGTCGGCACGAACAGCGCGACGTGCCGCGAGGCGCTGCAGTCCGCGGAGCGCTTCCCCCAGGTGCTCGCGGCGATCGGGCGTCACCCGAACGAGGCGGAGGGGTTCACCGATGCCGACCTCGTCGAGCTCCAGGCGCTCGCCGAGCACGAGCGCTGCGTCGCGATCGGCGAGACGGGCCTTGACTACTTCCGCGACTACGCGCCGCACGACGACCAGCTACGCGCGTTCCTGGGCCAGATCGAGCTCGCGCGTGAGACCGGCAAGCCGCTGGTCATCCACACCCGCGCCGCCGAGGATGACACGATCCGCACCCTGCGCGAGCAGGCCGGCGACATCGACGTCATCCTGCACTGCTTCTCGATGCCCGGGCGCCTCGACGAATGCGTAGAGGAGGGCTGGTGGATCTCCTTTGCGGGCAACGTCACGTACCCGAAGGCGCAGGAGCTCGCCGACGCCGCCGAGCGCGTTGCGCCCGAGCGGTTGCTCGTCGAGACCGACGCGCCGTACCTCACGCCGCAGTCCGTGCGCAAGGAGCGCAACCAGCCGGCGCACGTCGTCCACACCGCGCGCTTCGTCGCCGAGCGGCGCGGCATCGCCTACGAGGAGCTCGAGACGCTCGTGGAGGCCAACGCGGTCGAGCTGTTCGGATGGTGAGCGACGGAGCCCGACCCACCCACCCGACCCAGCCCAGCCTGCGCCGCCTGCGCGAGTTCGGCGTGCGGCCCAAGCGCGACCTCGGCCAGAACTTCCTCATCGACTCGAACATCCTCGGTGTCATCGAGCGCGCCGCGCAGCTCGAATCAGCTGACGTGGTGCTCGAGATCGGCGGTGGGCTCGGCGTGCTGTCGGAGTACGTGGCGCCGCGCGTCGCGCACCTGCACGTCGTCGAGCTCGACCGCGCGCTCGAGCCGGCGCTGCGCGACGCGGTCGATCCATTCGACAACGTCACGCTGCACTTCGCCGACGCGATGCGCCTCGATCTGAGCGCGCTCGAGCCGGCGCCGACGAAGGTCGTCGCAAACCTGCCCTACGCAATCGCAGCCGGCGCGATCCTGCGAACGATCGAGGAGCTCCCGGGCGTGCGACGATGGGTCGGCATGATTCAGAAAGAGGTGGGGGAGCGCTTCGCGGCCGCGCCAGGCAGCGCGGCCTACGGCGTGCCATCGGTGCTGGCCCAGCTCGCATGCGACGTGCGGGTCCTGCGTCCCGTCTCGAGGTCGGTGTTCTCTCCGGTGCCGAACGTCGACTCGGTGCTCGTCGGCCTGGAGCGCACCGGTCCGGCGGCCGCGCCCTCGCTGAGCGACCTCGTCGGGACGGCGTTCGCGCACCGGCGCAAGGCGCTGCCCGGCTCGCTGGCGCTGTCGCATGACGCGCCCGAGGGGATCCGCGAGCGTGCGCGCGCGGCGCTGGCGCAGCTCGGCCATCCGCCTGACGTGCGCGCCGAGCGCCTGTCGCCGGACGACTTCCGCCGCCTGCACGCCGCGCTGAGCCGATGACCATCCTCGCCACTGAAGCCCCGGCCAAGATCAACCTGTCTTTGTTCGTCGGTCCGCCGACCCCCGACGGCCGACACGAGCTCGTGACCGTGATGGACTCGCTGACGCTCGCCGACGACGTCCGCCTGACCGTCGGGCCCGAGGGGCTCGGAGCCGACGAGGTCCACTGCCCCGGCCTCGCGGGCCCGAACCTCGCCGCGGTCGCGATCGACGCCTTCCGCGAGCGCACGGGCTGGAACGGCCCCCCCGTGCGCGTGCAGATCACCAAGCGCATTCCGGTCGCAGGCGGGATGGCCGGGGGCTCGGCCGACGCCGCGGCGGTGCTGCGGCTCCTGGCCGCCGCGACCGACATCGACGACCAGCGGCTGCTCGAGGAGATCGGCGCCGGCCTCGGCTCGGACGTGCCGAGCCAGGTCCGCGGCGGATTGCTGCTCGCCATCGGCGCCGGCGAGCGGCTGCGCCCGTTGCCGCGGCACGAGCCCTACTCCGCGCTCGTGCTTCCCGTGGCGGCCGAGCTGTCGACGGCCGAGGTCTACGCCGAGGCCGACCGGCTCGGCATCCCGCGCGACGCGCTCGGGCTCGCGCGCGCGCTGACGCGCACGCAGGCGGCGCTGTCGTCGCAGACGCTGCTGGAGAAGGTCCACAACGACCTCGAGGCCGCGGCCCGCTCGCTGTGCCCGGCGATCGACGAGGCGCTGGATGCCGCCCGCCGGGCGGGCAGCGACCAGGCGATCGTGTCCGGCTCGGGGCCCACGGTCGTCGGCCTCTTCTGCGGCGATTCGCATCGCGATCGGGCGGCCGCCGGGCGTGCCGCGCTCGATGCCGAGGGCCGCTCGCCGGGCGCGATCTTCGCGCAGCCGCTGGAACCGATGGACCAGTAACCATCGCTTCGTCGGCGATCTGCGTCACAATCTGAGGTGATGAGCAACGCCGGACTCACGTACCTCGTCGCCATCGCCTGTGGCGTCTTCGCGTTCGCCGCCTTCATCTGGTTCATCGCCGTGCCGGCCTGGAACGCCTACAGCAAGACCTGGGAACGGCTCGCAGCGAGCTTCCTGTCGCTCTACGTCCTCGTGGCATTCCTCCTGGTCGGCGGCATCGGCGGCGCGGCGATCGCGTTCTACTGGGATCGGATCGCAGCGTAGCCGTGGCTATGACCAGCCCCGCCGAACGGAGCTCGGGGCTGGATCTCGCCGCCCTGGATGCGATAACCGAGGCGGTCGAGTCTGGCGCCGGCCTTCCCGATGTCGTGCGCGCGGCGGCGAAGGCGCTCGAGGCGAGCCTCGTGCTGCTCGACCGCTCCGGGTCGGTGCTCGCGGTCGCCGCCCGCTCGCCGGCCGACGAGCGCTCGCTGCTTGCCGGCGCCGCCGGCGTCGACGCGATCGAGC
>JALZJA010000429.1 GCA_030860005.1 Actinomycetota bacterium | reverse complement strand
GCGCCTCGGACGAGCGCTACCTGCACACCCGTCCCAACAACCTGATCTTCGCGGAGGTGATCAAGTGGGCCTGCGATCAGGGCTTGGCGACGCTGGACCTCGGCCGCACCGACTTCGGGCAGGAGGGCCTGCGCGCGTTTAAGCTTTCGTTGGGCGCGACGGAAGAGACGCTGGCCTACACGTACGGGGGCACCGTCCCAGGGCCGCCCACACCATCACGAGCGGAGCGAGCGGCCACGGCCCTGATTCGCAAGGGCCCGCCGGCCGTCGGTCGAGCGATCGGCGAGGTTCTCTACCGGCACGCCGGATAAGTCTCTGGGCGTTCGGCCGGCGCGGGCGCCGGCGTGGCCTCGCCGCGACAGTCGGCGCATTCCTGCACGACGCCGCGACAAAGGGCCTCGCCGAGGCGAGGCCCTTGGGGAGTCGATGACCCGGAGCGCGACGTGTACCTCAATACTGGTTGAACACCCCCGCCGTTCCCCCGAGCCCCCGTTGGAACACGGTGTCAGTGCCTGGGCCGCCGTTGAACGTCCCACCCCTCAGGAAGGACACGTGGTCGCCCCCTGCGCCGCCGTTGAACGTCTCGCCGTAAAGGAACCCCACGGTGTCGTTGCCAGGTCCGCCGTCGAACGTCCCGCCCCGCATGAACATCACAAAGTCGCTGCCTGCGCCGCCATCAAACGTCCCGCGCTGGAGGGAGTCCACCCGGTCGTCGCCTGCGCCGCCGACGAACGTCCCGCCCTCTAGCCGCACCGTCGTACGGTCGTCGCCTGTCACGACATCGTCGCCTGCGCCGCCGAGGAAGACGTCACCCTCAGAAAGGCCCTCAACGCGGTCGTTGCCGTCAAAGCCGCAGACGACGTCGACGCCAGGCGTGAACTGCTCCGGTGAGAAGGCGTCATCCTCTTGTGTGCCGACGATGAAGTTCGCTTTGCCCGGGTTGACCTCGTCCGAGATGAGCTTGGCTCTTGCCAACTCGCTGACACAGCGACCCTTGGCCTTGCCATCCGCGCTGGCCGCCGTCGCCGCCGACGCAAGCCACACCACGGCCAGCGCCGCCGCCGCCCACTTCCTTGCCACCATGCCTGCCTCCTTGCGGCCCGAACCCTTGCCGGGCCTATCGATCCGACGAGACGGGCCACATTCATGGACTGAGCGGTCGCTGTCAATAGAGGGGGTCTTCCCGGTTGCCCGGACACGGTGGCCTTGTTGCTTAGGCTGCCAGCGAACCGACTGCCTTGGCGTTGTGGCATCAGCGATCCGCCTGATCCAGTCGCCGCTGGTCGAACACCGCGAGGGAGGTCCGGCCGGACATATGTCCACCAAGAGCCGTCGGGCTGGTGAGGCCGAGCACCGCGGTCGTTGCCCAGTGCATGCACCGCAACTCTGCTCGCCCCCAAACGCCCACGCGGAGGGCCGCCCTCGTGGCGCTTGCCGCCGTCAGCCTCTTGGCGGCGGGATCTGGTGGAAGCCCCGTCCAGGCTGCGTCTGCCGCGGAGACCTATCCTGCCAAGCTCAAGGTCCTGCGCGCGGGCGTTGAGGATGGTCGCCTCGATGTGCTGGCCGACATCACCAAGCGTGCCGACGGCGACCGCATGCAGGTTTCCTTCATCGCCAACGGCGAACGCTTCAAGTTCACCGCGCCCATCGAGGACGGACAGGTCCGCTTCAAGCGGCGGCTGCCCGCCTCCCAGCGCGGCATGTCTACAGGGATCATGGAGATCAAATACGAGGGCAACGACCGCGTGCGCCCTAGCGAGGCCCGCTTGCGCGCCGCCAAGGGCAAGGCCGTTCTTCGGCGCAACCTGCTCTCGCTACATGACGGGCTGATCGTTGCCCGCGGCTCGCTCACTGAGCGCGCCCGCGGCGTCGTGCGCCTCATCCTCAGCTACGAGCGTTCCGACGGCACCATGGGAGAGTGGCAGGGCCGCGCACGTGTCCGCGACAACGGCGGCTGGAGCCTGGAGGAAGACCTCCCTGCCGAGGCCCGCATGGGAGGCTACCTTTCGATCCAGTTCACCGGCTACGGCCCGCGCCGTATCCGCGGCGAGCAGATCGCCAAGCAGCTGGCCGACGGTCAGAGCTTCGCCAGCGAGGCGCCGACCGGCCCGGAGTCGGTTTCCGCTACTCGCCCCAGTCCGGACGCGACTGCATCCAGGCCCACCCCCGCGGCGGATCCGGGAGCGAAGGCCACGACGCGTCCTGTGGGCTCGCCGCCGCTGAGTGACGCGGAGGCCGCCGCGCGGGTCGATCGCAATGGCTTTGAGCCTCGTGGCAACGAGTGGCCCATCAGCACGCGGGTGGGCTACTGGGGGGGCACTCAGCACAAAACGACCAACTACCCAATGAACAATACGGTCCCCACCCCGGTGGAGATCGCTGCTTTCAATGCCCACCCGGAGAATGCTTGGGCGATCAAGCGAAA
>JALZJA010000424.1 GCA_030860005.1 Actinomycetota bacterium | reverse complement strand
GTGCCACCGTCGTCCTTCGGCGCCGACTCGGCGCTCTGTCCCTCGTCGGGCCCGCTCGTCGCCGGTGGTGCCGGCGCAGCGTCCGGGTCGACCGCCAGCCCGGCCTCGATGCAGCGCTTCGGCGGAGGATCGTCGGGATGCTCCTCCTTGCGCCTGGCACATGAGCGCGCCAGCCGCTCCTGATCGGCCTCGATGACGGCGAGCATGAAGTCGCGCCAGATCTGTGCGGGGTAGGTCCCGCCGGCGACGGGAGACCCGCGGTACTCCGTCTCCATCGGCCGCAGCGTGTTCGGGTATCCGACCCACACGGCGACGGTCAACTGCTTCGTCGCGCCGACGAACCATGCGTCGCCGTAGTTCTCGGTCGTCCCGGTCTTGCCCCAGGCCCGGGTCGTGCCGAGGTCGGCGTCGCGCGCGGTCCCGACCTTGATGACCGACTCGAGCATGCGCTTGACCTTGTCGGCGATCGGCTGCGAGATGACGCGCTTGCGGCGAAGCTTGTTGCGCCCGTTGGACAGCGGCCTACTCGGCTTCTTGCGAAGGCTGACGCGCTTTATCCCGACCGGGCCGTTCCTGCTCGTTCCCATCGACCCCGACACGAGCAGGCCGCCGGTGGCGAACGTCTCGTAGGCGTGGGCGAGGTCGAGCGGCGTGACCCCCTGCTCCAGGCCGCCGAGCGAGATCGCGTAGTTGGAGGACACCGGGGTGCGGATACCCATCCGCTTGGCGGTCCTGGCGATGCGCCTCGTCCCGGCCTTGATGCCGACCTGGGCATAGACCGAGTTGTCCGAGAAGGTCGTCGCGCGCTCGAGCGTGCTCGTCCCGGAGTAGTTGTCGTCGTAGTTGTTGACGGTGAACTTCTCATTGCTGTTGGGAACCTGGAAGACCTGCCTCTTCGAGGTCCACGTCGAGCGCGGGGAAATGCCGCGACGCAGCGCGGTGGCGAGGACGAACGGCTTGAAGGCGGAGCCCGGCTGGCGCTGGCCCTGCGTGGCGAGGTTGAAGGGAGCCTGCTCGTAGTTGCGCCCGCCGACCATCGCGCGGACCTCGCCGGTCCTGTTGTCGATCGCGACGAGCGACGCCTGCGGGCCCTCGGGATTGGGCAGCCAGCGGAAGATCGCCTCCTCCGCCGCGGTCTGCATCCCGAGATGAAGCGTCGTGTGCACGCGCAACCCGCCCTCGATCGCCTTGCGGGCGCCGTAGCGGTCGATGAGCTGCTGGCGCACCCACGTCGTGAAGTAGCCCGAGCCCTTGGTCGCCGTTTGGATGCGCGGCGGCTGGACCTGGCCGCGCGAGGGAACCGGATACGCCACGGCGTGCTCGTACTGAGACCGGTTCAGGTAGCCCTGCTCGAACATCTTGTCGAGCACGACATCGCGCCGGCGCTTGGCGGCGCTGGGGTTGGCCACCGGGTCGAATGCCGTCGGGGAGGCCACCATCCCCGCGAGCAGCGCGGCCTCGTGAGGTCGCAGCTCCTTGGCGCAGCGTCGCGTCTCGGGTCCGCACTCGAGGTGGGCGATGTCGTTGCCGAAGTAGGTTCGCGCCGCCGCCTCGATCCCGTATGCGCCGTTGCCGAAGTAGATCGCGTTGAGGTACTCGCGCAGGATCTTCTTCTTGGGCCATTTGCGCGTCAGGTGGTAGGCGAGCGCGGCCTCGCGGAGCTTCTCGAAGACCGTTCGCTTGCTCTGGGCGCGCGTAGCGTTCTTGACGAACTGCTGGGTGATCGTGGAACCGCCCTGCACGGCGCGGCCGGTCGTGAGGTCCGCCCACACCGCGCGCGCGATGCCCCTGAAGTCGACGCCGTCGTTCTGATAGAAGCGCTGATCCTCGATCGCGATCATCGCGTGCTGCATCGTCATCGCGATGTCGCTCAGCGGGATGATGATTCGCCCCTGGTGAGACATCGTCGCGAGGTAGTTGCCGTTCGCGTCGAGCAGCAGCGAGTTCTGCGCCTTCTTGAACTCGACGCGGTTCTCGAGGTCGGGGAGGTCGGAGGCGACCGCCATCATCATCCCGAACACCATCGAGACGAGGGCCAGCACCGAGAGGCCGAAGAGGATGAGCGTGAGCCGCAGGCGCTTCAGACGCGGGCGCCCCAGCGGTGGGTCCGGAAGGACCGTGATGTCAGGTCTGGAAGGGTCCGTCATGCGACAAGACCGGGACCGCTCGCCTCCTCGCGGTGCGACCCGATGGCACCGTGGACGACGGGCGCCGTCAACGTCACGGGGGCGGCGGACTCTAGCATTGGCCCCGTGACCTACTCCTCGGCGTCAGACGCCGTCTTCCTGGCCCGCGATGCGGTCGACTGCCTGCCGGAGGGCGCGCTCGAGCGCAAGCTCGACGAGGGCCGGCTGCTGCGCGTGAAGCTGGGGCTTGACCCCACCGCGCCCGATGTCCACCTCGGCCACACTGTGGTGCTGCGCAAGCTGCGCGAGTTCCAGGACCGCGGCCACGTGGTGGTGCTGATCATCGGCGACTACACCGCGCGCGTCGGGGATCCGAGCGGCCGCTCGGCCATCCGGCCGGTGCTGTCGGGCGACGAGATCGACGCCAACGCCCGCACCTACGTCGAGCAGGCGGCGACGGTGCTCGACCCGGAGCGCATCGAGCTGCGCCACAACTCGCAGTGGCTTGACATGCATATGGAGGACCTCTTCGCGCTGACGCGCCCGACGACCGTCGCGCAGCTGCTCGAGCGCGATGACTTCGCCAAGCGCTACGCGGCGGGCGAGCCGATCTCGCTACTCGAGTTGCTCTATCCGATGATGCAGGCGTACGACTCGGTCGCCGTGCTCGCCGACGTCGAGCTCGGCGGCACCGACCAGAAGTTCAACCTGCTGCTGGGCCGCGAGGTCCAGCGCGCCTACGGGGTCGAAGAGCAGGTCGCGTTGATGATGCCGATCCTTCCCGGGGTCGACGGGGAGCGCAAGATGTCCAAGTCACTGCACAACCACATCGGCGTCACCGACCCGCCGGAGGAGATGTACGGCAAGACGCTGAGCCTGCCCGACAGCGCGATGGCCAGCTGGTACGAGCTGCTCTTCGGCGAGCACGCGCCCGAGGAGCTCTCGGCGCGCGACGCGAAGCACGAGCTCGCGCGCCGGCTCGTGGAGCGCTTTCACTCCCCGGACGCGGCCCGTCACGCGGCGGCGCACTTCGAACGCGTCTTCGTGCACAAGGGCCAGCCCGAGGAGATCGCGGAGGCGCGGTTCGAGGGATCCGACGGCGCGGTTCACATGCCGGCGCTGATCGCGGACGTCTTCGGAGGGTCGCGCTCGGATGCGCGGCGGATGCTGTCCCATGGCGCTGTGAAGCTCAACGGCGAGGCACTTGGGGGCGATGATCTCGATGTCGCGCCCGAGCGCCTGGACGGCGCGATCCTGCAGGTCGGCAGGCGTCACTTCCGCCGCCTGCGCGCCGGCTGATGGCGGTCCACTCCGGTCAGCTGCGGCTGTCGACGCAAGGACATGCGGATGTCGTCGACATCACCGAGGGGGTCGTGGCGGTGCTGCGCACGTCGGGCGTGGAGATCGGGACCGTGGTCGCGTTCGTGACCGGCTCGACGGCCGCGCTGACGACGATGGAGTACGAGCCCGGCGGTGTGGCGGACCTGCGGGCGCTGCTCGATGGGCTCGTGCCGGCGGGCCGGGCGTGGGAGCACAACGAGCGCAACCACGACACGAACGCCCACGCGCACCTACGCGCGGCGCTCGTCGGCCCGTCGGAGGCCATTCCCGTCGTTGGCGGCCGTTTGGCGCTCGGCACGTGGCAGCAACTCGTGCTCGTCGATTTCGACGACCGCCCGCGCGACCGCGTGGTCACGGTCCAGGTCCACGCCTGAGCGGCCGGGTCAGTGTCATCCGGTCGCCATGTCTATACTGCGCCTGCGCCGGTCCCTGTGCGCTGACCGGAGCCCTTCCACGGCCCCATCAGCGCGCTATACTGGCCAGTCCTGTCTGCGAGCGGTCACGCTGCTCGCTGAAGCGCAGGTTCCAGGAGGAGTCCCCTCCTACGGGAGCGCGCGACGGTCTTTGAAAACTCAACAGCATGCGCACCTAGGTCGTGACCTAGCGATCTGGTGTGCGTCCAGGTTCGATCCCCTGTCTCCCGGCACCGACGACCGTAAGGTCGTTGGTGTGGCGCTGACAGGGGTCTGAGAAAGAAACCCGTCATCGACCGCGAACGCCTCGTGTATTGGCGTCGCACACGGTCATGACAGCTCTACGTGACGGCAGCCGGCTTCGACCGGCCGCCAGTAGTTCTTCACGGAGAGTTTGATCCTGGCTCAGGACGAACGCTGGCGGCGTGCTTAACACATGCAAGTGGAGCGACGAACCAGGGCTTGCCCTGGGGCAGAGCCGCGAACGGGTGAGTAACACGTGGGT
>JALZJA010000413.1 GCA_030860005.1 Actinomycetota bacterium | reverse complement strand
GCACGGTCCGGCCTTTGCTCTCGGCCTTCCACTCGTCACCCTTCTTGACAATGTCCATCCGCTTCATCTGAAGCCTCCTTGCCGCCATTCCTTCGAGTGTGGCGCCCGAGGCGGCGGGAAGGCTGCGGTAGCGGTGAACCGACTACTACTACTGACCTCAAGCAGCGAGCGCGCGTGACCGCCTCTCGGGCAGAGCGGCCACGGACCGGCAATACACTCGATGCGTGACACGCGGCGACCTTTCCGCCCTGCTCTACCGCCTCAACGTCCCGGCTGACCGCTACCGCCTCGACGGCTCGCACTACGAGCTGGCACACGTTCTCTCCGAGCGCGAATCGGGGTGGGCGGTCTTTCTGAGCGAACGCGGTGTCGAGTCGAGTCCCATCGAATTTCACGACGAGCATGACGCCTGCATCTATCTGCTCGGGTGCGTCTGCCTGGAGCTTGCCGAGAGCGAGCGTCTCCGACCCTGCTGACCGGCGAACGCTCTGCCTTTCAGAAAACGGCGCTATTGCTTTTCGCGGAGGGTGTCGCACAGACCATTGCTGGCAAGCAGCGAGCGACAGCACGCCGAGGTGTTTCGACGGGGCACTGTTGGAACCCGGCCGGGCGCCAGCTGGTCCGCTCGGCTCAGATGGGCGCGAGCTGGTGCTGGTGGAGCTTCAGCAGGTTGTGGCTCGTCGTCAGCAGCCGCCATTCCGACCTCACGGCCGATCTGCCGCGGCGTAAGAAGCGGTCCGCGCGACGGTTGGACTTGATCTGTCCGAAGACGGGCTCGACGGTGCCCTGTCGTCGCAGGTAGAGCTCCTTGCCCCAGTCTGTCGCGAGCACCCTGCGGGTGAAGTCATAGAGACCGCCGCGGCGACCCGGCCGCGGTTCCTTGCGGCTGTCGGCGTCGGGGGCGATCAGCGTCTGGATCCCCTGGTTGACGATCGCCTCGATCGCGTCGTTCTTCCAGTAGCCAGCGTCGGCTAGCACGACGCCGGGCTTGGCATTGACGCCCGCGGACTTCAGCTCCGCGCGTGTGGTCTCGACCATCGGCTGGAGGTTGGCGGTGTCAAGCGACTCGGTCGAGATCTCGGCGGCGACTACGATCTGCTCCGGAGTGACGGCGGCCTGGGCGTTGTAGCCCTGCACCCAGCCGCGCGTCGTCTTCAGGTTGCGCGAGTCGGGGTCGGTGACGTTGATCTTGCCCGCCGGCTTCTCAGGCAGCGGGTATGGCTTGATGTTCGCGCGGGCGCCGACCATCCTCCGCGAGCCGTCTGATGCGATCCCGCGCGCGTGCCAAGCCGCGTGCGCCTCGACAACCTTGCGCTCGAGGCGCCAGTCAAGCTCGAGGCGACCCTTGCACTCTGAGAGCCGCTCGCCGCGGTCGCGCGGAACCTTCCTCGCCTCGGCAGCGCGCTCTGCCTCGAGCGCCTGCTTTGCCTCGCGCAGCCACTTGCGCCGATCGCCGCTCGTGCGAAGTCCCTCCGGCAGCTCGTCGCCGCGAGCTTCGCCGTAGAGCTCGTCCTCGGCGGCGTCGATCCGGCCGGCCTCCGCAACGATCTCCTTGGCGATCTGCTCGTAGCTGCGGTTCGCGTGATGGGTCGCGGCCGCGGCGATCTTCGTGCCGTCGATCGCGACGATCCCGACCTTGACGATTCCTGCGCGCGCGCACAACGCGAGCACGCCCGAGAAGAGCTCCGAGATCGCCTGCTCGTGGCGAGCGCGAAAGCGGGCGATCGTCGCGTGGTCGGGAATCTGGTTTGCCGTGATCACGCGGAAGGCGACGTCCTCTGCGCAGTGGCGCTCGATCGCGCGCGCTGAGCGCACGCCGACCGAGTAGGCATAGAGCAGCAGCGCAACCATCATCTGCGGGTTGTGCGCCGCGGCGCCCCAGCCGTCAGCGCGATACGCGCCGTAGAACGCGTCCAGGTCGAGCTCTGCGACCGAGTCGAGCACGAACCAGGCGAGATGGTCCTCGGGCAGCCACTCCCTGAGGCTCGGCGGCAACAGCAGCTCCTGGTCGCGGTCGCACGGGAGGAAGTTCTGGGCCACTGCTCACCTCAGCTCAGGGACGAGTCAATGGTCCCTTCCACCTCGGACGAAAAGGCCACCAACGCAGCCGGTTTATGCGACACCCCCCGCGAAAAGCGGGAGTGTTGACGCCCCCGGCCCCCGCTGCCCGCCGGCCCGATTGGTTCGCGCCGTACGGACTGTGCCAGCCGGCTGATCGGTCTTCCTGGTCATACGTCGCGCTCCTCGTCAAGCGTCGGGTTCTGATTCGCTGACGTCGCCGGAGCGCACGCAGTCGATCAGCGACGTTTCGTCGTAGCCGCCGCCGCGCCGAGGGTTCAGCGCCGTAT
>JALZJA010000391.1 GCA_030860005.1 Actinomycetota bacterium | reverse complement strand
CTCGACGTGCTCGTCGGCAGCGTCCTCGGGTTCGCGATCGGCGTCGCCATCGCGTGGCCGCTGCGCTCGCGCTGCCGTCGGCGGGCGGCGCCCGCCACGGCCACGGTCTGAGCTAAGTGCTGCCTGCCGCAAGTTCCCTCCGGTCCTGGAAGGAGTCATAACGCGGTTGGCGAATCTTGGTTGGGATGGCGGGGCGGCCGACATCACTGTCTCGGATGACGAGCGGCGTGAGCTTGAGGCGCGTGCGGCGAAGCTGACGCTGGCCCATCGCGATGTGCAGCGCGCGAAGATCGTCCTGCTCGCCGCCGAGGGCGTATCGAACGCCGAGATCGCGGCCCGTCTGCTGTGCTCGAAGGTCGTCGGTCAGTGGCGACGACGATTCGCGCAGCACCGGCTGGATGGGTTGCGAGATCAAGCGCGTCGGGTCGACCGCGCCGTTTTCCCCCGGATCAGGTCGCCGAGGTCCAGGCGGTGGCCTGCCAGCCGCCCGCGCGGGGCGCGGCGCTGTCGCGTCGCTCGACGGCTGACGTTCATCGCCTCGTCGTTGAGCGCGGCATCTGCGACGCGTCGCAGGCGACGATCGTGCGCTGGCTGGGTGAGGACGCGATCCGCCAGTGGCAGTACCGCTCGTGGGTCTTCCCGACCGATCCGGACTTCGCGCAGAAGGCCGGCCGGATCCTGGACCTGTATGAGGGTCGCTGGGAGGGCTGGCTGCTGCATCCCGGCGACTGCGTGATCAGCGCCGACGAGAAGCCCTCGATCCAGGCGCGCCAACGGATCTGTGAGACCTTGGCGTCGGCGGCCGGCGTGCCTCGCGGCCAGCGCGTCGAGCACACCTACAAGCGCGGCGCGCTGACCTACCTGCCTGACCCGGACCGAACTCACGACTCGGAGCACTGAGACGTGCGGCCGCGCCGTTGACGTGGACAGCATCGATAAAGGATGCGGGAGCGGGATGGCGCGGAGGGTCGCGTGCACAACTGACCTATCGCCCCGGCTCGAGTCGCGAGGTGTCACTTGAGCACGTATGTCATGCACACGTGACCTATCGCTCCGGCCCGAACGGCGATGTGTCACTTATGCACGCTTGGAGATCCGCCGCGCCGCCGCGCTCCTCGTCTCTTATCGATGCTGTTCGAGCACCACCGAGGCCGCGACTCAGACCTGCGCCCTGACGCTAGGCCCGATCGCCTCCCGGCCGGCCGTGATCGCCCAGTCGACCGGATTGAAGCTAAGCCGCCCGCCCCCGCCCCCGCGCCGGCGCCGGCGCTTGCGGCCGTGCCAGGCGCAGCGCCCCCGCGAGCACCTCGATCGTCGCCGTCCCCGTCCCGAGAACCTCGGCGTCGGCGACGAGCGGCAGCGGGGAGTGCAGCTCGACCCGCTCGACGCGCTGGGCGAGCACGCGCTCGTCCTCGAGATGAGCGCCGCGGCGCACCCGGGCCAGCTCGGGCAGGATCCGCGCGCGCGACAGGGGCGGCAGGACGACGAGGTCGGCCTCACCGTCATCAGGCTGGGCGTCGGGTGCGACCTGGAAGCCGTAGCCGAAGAGGGGCAGGTTCGAGACGAACAGCTGCGAGGTTCGCAGGGACAGCTCCCTGCCGTCGACGAGCAGGTCGACCTCGTAGGGGCGATGGCGGGCGAGCGCGCGCAGCAGCGCGCCCACTCCCGCGGCGAGGTCGGCGGAGTTCTCGCCCTTGTAGCGGCCGCGCGCCGCTGCCTGGAAGCCGGCGCTGACGCCCTCGACGGCGAGCACTCGCGCTCCTGCGCTCTCGACGGCGAGGAGATCCAGCGGAAGCGCGGACTCGCGCACCGCGAGCGCCGCTGCCGGGTCCCACTCGCGTGGCAGGCCGAGGGCGCGAGCGATGTTGTTCGCCTTGCCGGCGGGCAGCAGGGCGAACTCGCCGCCGAGACCGACGTTTGCGGCGGCATGCACCGCGCCGTCGCCTCCGACGAGGACGAGGCGGCGCTCGCCGGCGTCGGCGATCACCGCGGCGAGCTCGTCGAGGCTGCGGGTGGCCACGGCGGAGGTTCGCGCTCCGGCGTGGTCGAGGGCGTCGCGGGCGTCTCGGATGACCGAGCGCACGCTGTCGACGCCGCTCGCGTTGGCGTTGACGATCACCTGAAGCTCGGGCCGGCTCATGGGTCCCTCACCGTCCCCCAACAACAGGCTGCCGCACGGGCCCGAGCTGCGGCAACGTCGGTCGCTCGGTCTGCGGGCGGGGCAGCAGGCCGGCGGCCGCGGCGAGGCCGGCCGCGAAGAGCCCAACCTCCCAGCCGAGGATTGCGCCGATGGCGACGTCGAGCGGGAAGTGGGCGCCGAAGAGGATCCGCGTCACCGCGACGGCGCCGAGGTAGAGCAGGAGCGGCGCGCGGAGCTTGGGCAGGGTGGTGGCCGCGGCAGCAACCATCGCCGCGGTCACGACGAGATGCCCGCTCGGGAACGACGGGATGTGGCCCCAGCTGCGCCCGTGCGAGAGCGCAGCGCCCGCGCCGACCGCCTCTTCAGGTCGCGGGCGGTCGACGCTCAGCTGGGTGAGCTCGAGCACCATGTCTGCGAAGAAGGCGGCGAAGACGACGGTCAGCGCGACGCCGCCGACGTACCGCAGCGGCCGGCGCACAAGCAGGCTGACGACGACTGCCAGGGCGACGATCAGGGCGTAGTTGCGACTGTGGGGGTCGAGGGCCTGGTACAGCCACTCGGGCCCATCGCCGAGCCCGTTGATCGCCAGGAAGAGGCGCTCGTCGAGTGCCTGCAGCGCCGGCAGGGCCGCGCCGACGCTGATCGCCAGCATCACCAGGGCCAGCAGGCGCGGCCCGAAGGCGCGGGTATAGGCGACCAGCGCGCCCGCGGCCGGAAGCGGCTCGGCGACCTTCCGTGGACCGACGATCTCGCGGGCGACGCGGAACGTATCGACCACTGGGCGGAAGCTCGACGGCTCGCCGTTGTAGACGGCCGGCATCTCGACCCAGGCGAACTTCATCTTGGCCCGGGCGAGCTTTATGAGGTGGCGGCTCTCGGCCTCATAGCGACCCTCGGTCACGGGGACGCGCTGCAGCGCGTCGACGCGCAGCAGGCGCATCCCGTTCTGGCCGTCGGGCACCCGCTGTCGCATCCGCACACTCATGCCAAGGCTCGATGCCGCGTTGGCCAGACGGCGCAGCGCCGGCATCCGCGCGCGGTCGTGCGACCGGTCGCCGATGACGACATCGGCATGCTCGGCGGCGGCGAGGAAGGCTGGGATCCGCTCCGGCGGATGCTGGTCATCGGAGTCGATGAGCAGGATCGCGTCCGGGGTGGCGCCGCGGTCCAGGGCGGCGTCGATGCCGGCGACCAGAGCGGCGCCCTTGCCCCGGTTGATTCCCATGCTGACGAGCTCGAAGCCGTGCTGATCGATGACCCGGTCGAGGTGCTCGGCGATGAGACGGGGTGCGCCGTCGTCGACGAGGATGACGCGATCGGCGTAGCGGGCCGTCGCCACTGCGACCTCCGCGAAGCGGTCGGATTGGAAGACCGGGATGACTGCCGCCAGCGAGCGGACCGGTGCGCGCCTGCGTGACAAGGCCACGCGCCTTTCGGCCAGCCAGATCGGGATCACGGCAACGAGGGCCAGCGTGCCCATCGCCAAGAGCGCGCGGTAGGAGCCGGTGAGGTCGACGATGAGCCCGGCCGCGGGCAGGGCAATGCCAGCCGCCAAGGCGCGGGCGGCGAGAAAGGCGCCGGAGTAGCGGCCCGTCTCGCCGGCCGGAATGAAGCGGCTGAAGTAGACGAACCCGAGCGAGGTGGCAACTCCGGCGCCGACGGCGGCGAGCGCGAACGGCGCAGCGACGGCGGCGAGCGTCGAACCGGTGGCGGCGAGCGAGAGCCCGGCGCCGAGGCTGGCCACGCCGAGCGTGAGGGTCTGACGGACCTGTTCGGGACGAACCCGCGCCGCCAAGAGCATCCCCGCCCCGGTCAGGAGGCCGAAGCCGGCAAGCAGACCGCCGGCCGCTCCGGTCGAGAGGCCGAGGACGTGCTTGGCGTAGAGAACGAAGAACGGCGTCAGGCCGACGTACGCGGCGACCCACAGCGCCTGCGCCACGAGGAGCTCGCGCGTGCCGCGCCGCCGCAGGGCGGCACCGAGGCTGCCGATCGTCGCCGGGCGCGCGCCGGCCGGCGCTGAGGTGTGCTGGCGAACCGTGGCCAGGCGCAACGTCGGCAGGGCGGTGAGCACGGCGACACCGGCGACAGCGGCAAAGAGGAGACCGGGCGCGGCCAGGACGAGCACGCCCCCGACCACGGTCCCAACAAGAGCGCCGACGAGCTGGCCGAGCTCCTGGGCGCTGGTCGCGCGCGGTCGTGCGCCCTCATCGAACCGCTCCGGTACGAGCGCGCGGTGAGCGGTCTGAACGACGTTCAATCCGACATAGACGGCGGCGGCAGCAAGCGTGAGCACGAGGTACGTCGTGGCGCTGCCAAGGGCGACCGCGACCAGGCCCCCGGCGCTGATCGCCACGCCCCCGACGATCAACGGTCGCCGGCTGGGGTGGCGATCGGCCCACAGGCCAACCGCCAGCGGAACGAAGAACCCCGCCAGGGCGTTGGTCAGCATCGCCAGCCCGATCAGACCGGGGCGATCGGCGATCTCATCGAGCAAGACCGGGACGTAGCTCGTCGTCGCCGCGCGGGCCGCGCCGAGCCCCACGGCGACAGCGGAGAAGCTGATCAGGAAGGCCAGGCCGACCTGGGCCGAGACCGGTGAACGGGCATCGGCCCCGCCGATCGTGGGCTTCGCTGCCGGTGATCGGAGGGCGAGGGTTGGCATGGCCTATTTTGCGCCAGCTCAGGACCGCGCGACCTTGGGGCTACCCCCCGGTTTGCGTTCGGTTTTCCACACCTTCGTGGAGGCTCGGCGGTAGCCGGTGGCGCCGGGCGGACAGGTCGCAGTAGACGACGTTCATGCCGGCGTCCTCGCGGGCTACAGAGCAGTTCACGGCCTGACATGCGATCGCCGGGGCGCGGCCAGAGCGGCGACGTCGGCGCCCGACGCTGGTGTGCGTGCAACGCGTGGTACATACTGATCGGCGTGGACGACCCAGTGGTGCGGATCGTGGTCGCGCTTGCAGCCGGTTTCGCGGTCGCCTACATCCTCTACTGGCTTACCGGCCACGCGGTGTCAGCGGCGATCGGAGTCGTTGTGGGCGCCGTCGTGTTCGTCGTCGGCTCCCGTTCGAGCTAGCGAGAATCACGGCATGTCACAGCGGCGCCCGCCTGAGGCGGTCCAGTGCGACTACGACCGAGACCCCGAGCGCTTTCGCACGGCACGGGCGGTCCAGCGTCGGCATAGCGTCGCGGGTGATGTGCACGAGCGGGTCGCCCGCCGCCTCCTCGCTGAGCGATCGACCCCTGTGCTCGACATCGGCTGCGGCGAGGGCGAGCTGGCGCGGCACCTGCCGCGTGGCGCCTGGCTGGGGCTCGACAACTCGCCGGTCATGCTCGCGCGGGCACCCGTCCCGAAGGTCGTGGGCGCCGCCACCGCGCTCCCCTTCCCGGACGGGTTCTTCGGCTCTGCCGCGCTCCTCTACGTCCTGTACCACCTGCCCGATCCCGACCAGGCGCTTGCCGAGGCACATCGCGTGCTCCGGCCAGGCGGCCTCGTCGTCGTGGCCGCTCCAAGCCGCCACGACTCGCCGGAGCTGGCCCACGCGCTGCCGGATCGGTCGCTGACCTTCGATGCCGAGCTCGCCGCCGAGCTCCTCGGCGAGCGCTTTGATGACGTCGAGCTCGAGCCTTGGGACGCCACGCTGCTCGAGCTTCCGACTCGCGTCGCCGTGCGTGACTACCTGATCGGCAAGGGCAGCGATCGCGCGCAGACGCAGTCCGCTGCCGAGATCACCGACGTGCCACTGTCGGTCACCAAGCGCGGGGTCCTCGCGTTCGCCCGCAGGCGGGTAGAGCCGACCGGCCGAGCGATTGTCGGAACCGAGGACAACGCGTAGTCGGTAATTGCGTGGCCGTTGGCACAGGGTTGGGCGAAAAACCGGCCTCATTTTCCCCGTTTTTCGCCCAACACCCCGCTCAAGCGCCGACACCGACCACTTCAGCACGAGCACCGCACACTTCGCAAGACATGCGCACCTGCCGGCGCTCGGCCTGGGTTAGTCTGGCGCCATGATCAGCAAGCTCGACTTCGTCGCCATCCCGTCGAGGGACGCCGAGCGCTCACGAAGCTTCTACGTCGACACGCTCGGGCTGCGGCCCGACGAGCACGGGCGCTTCGAGGTCTGGATCGCGGAGACGTGCTTCGGCATCTGGGAGCCCGAGCGGTTCGGCATGGAGTTCGCGCCGCAGAAGAATGCCCATCCCGCGCTGCACGTCGACGACGTCCCGGCGGCACGCGCCGAGCTCGAGGGCAAGGGCGTCGTCTTCGCCGGTGAGACCCTGGATACAGGGGTCTGTCACATGGCGTTCTTCACCGATCCGGACGGCAACGACCTCATGCTGCATCACCGCTACGCCCCGTACGACTGAGTCGTCGCCCTCCCGCGTGATCGCGTCACGGGAAATTCACGGCGCGATCACAGTGGCGAAACGGGGCCGGGCGCCGGGGGCGTCAGAAGTCAGAAGTCGTGACGGTCGCTCGTCATCGCCCCGCCCACATGGCGTCGACCGCCGTGCTGGCGGTGGCGATCCTGCTCATCGTCCTGGCCGCTGCATCCGCTGCTCACGTACGCAGCACGACGGGCTACTCGGAGATCCGCCAGCAGGGCGCCACCGTGCTCTACGACCTGAGCCTCGAGGCGGAGCTGCTGGCCAGAGCGGTGGGAGGATCGCGTCGCCCCGGCGCGCCGTTGACTGAGCGACGGGCCGCGCTCGGCGCCTACCTCATCCCGCGGGTGGCGGTCTTCCTGGACGAGGTGCGCTGCGAGGCGACGCTCACGGAGACCCGGACCGAGGTGCGCGACGGGCGTTCCTACGCCCGCGTTCTGCTCGAGCACGAGTGCCCGGGATCGGACTCGGACGCGGGCGCGTTCTCGATCACCTACGGGGTGTTCGCCGACGCGGACTCCGTCGTGGACGACCACACGAACGTCGCCCGCTACGACCTCGGCGGGGAGCGCGGGACCTTCGTGTTGGACGCCGCGCACCGCGAGCTGGCCGTCGGCGAGGGCGGGGCGTTCAGCTCGGTCCCGCGCTTCGTCGAGCTCGGCGTCGAGCACATCCTGGCCGGGCTTGACCACGTGCTGTTTCTGGTCGTGCTGCTGCTCGGTGCGCACGGCGTGCGCAGCGTGGTCAAGCTCGCAAGCGCCTTCACGGTCGCGCACAGCCTGACCCTTGCGCTGGCGGCGCTCGGCTGGGTGAGCGTCCCCGGCGAGGTCGTGGAGCCACTGATCGCGCTGTCGATCGCCTACGTCGCGGCGGAGAACATCATCGGCGGCGCGTTGCGCCACCGGCTCGCGGTGGTGTTCGGCTTTGGGCTGCTGCACGGCCTGGGCTTCGCCTCCACGCTGAGCTTCAACGAAGAGCTCAGCGGTGGGCTGCTCACGTCGCTGCTGGCGTTCAACCTCGGGATCGAGCTTGGCCAGGCGCTGATCGTCGCGGCGCTCTTCCCGCTGCTGGCGCTGATCCGCCGCTACGCCTGGTCGGCGATGGCCCACGCGCAGGCCGCGGCGATCGCGGCGACCTTCGGGCTCTTCTGGTTCTTCGAGCGGCTCACGACATGACAACCACACGAGTAGGGGCGACAATGGGAACGGCTGACGGTCTCGGTGTGAAGGTACGATCCAGCAGGTGGCGCTGGGCGCTCGTCACCACGGCGGCGGCGCTGACCGCGCTGGTACTCGGCAAGGCGCTGAGCCCGGTGATCGCCGAGGCGGTCGACCCGTCCAACGCGACGGTCACGGGAGTCGTCTACCACGACGGCAACGGCAACGGCGAGCGTGATGCGCGCGAGCGCGGAGTGCGCGGCGTGACCGTCTCCGATGGCGTGACGCTGGTCCAGACCGACAGCAACGGTCGTTACTCGATCGAGACCGATGTCGAGCGACGGATCACCGACCTCGTGTTCATCAGCAAGCCGGCCGGCTGGTCGGTCGCCACCGACGAGGCGATGATCCCGCGCTTCTACCGCGATCTCGGCAAGCTCGCGGACGACGATCACGCGCAGGCGGACTTCGCGCTGCGACGCGACCCCGAGGGCCGTGCGAAGAACTTCAGCTTCGCCAACGTGGCCGACCCGCACGTCGACCCGCGCCGTGACCAGCAGTACTTCCCCGAGCAGATCGAGGAGATCAACTCGACCTCGCGAAAGCTCGGGTTCGTGCAGGTCAGCGGCGATCTGACCAACGACGCCACCGACGCGGAGTTCCAGGCCTACCGCCGCGGCACGGCGCGGTCCAAGCACCCGGTGTGGTCGGCCGTCGGCAACCACGAGTACTTCTTTGGCGGCGCGGCCACCTACGAAGCCAGGATCGACAACTACCGCCGCTACGTCGGCCCCGAGTGGTACTCGTTCGACTACGGCAACCGGCATTTCGTGGTAATCGAGAACAACGGTGGCGCACCGTTCGACGAGCAGTACGGCTGGGTCGAGCGCGATCTCGAGCTGCACGCCCGCGATGACCGGCAGGTGGTCGTGCTCATGCACCAGCCGATGAACGTCCCGTTCGGCTCGCCGTCGCAGTACGACGCCTACAAGGCGCTGCTGGAACGCTACGAGACCGAGCTCATCCTCGTCGGCCACGAGCACTCCAATGATGTCGACCGCAAGTTCGTCCGCGGCGCCAAGCACATCCAGACGACGTCGAGCTGGTACTCGATCGACCACAGCCCGCGCGGCTTCCGTTACGTCCACATGAGCAGCGACCGTTTCCGCAACCCGTTCCGGATGTACGGCGTTCAGCAGTCGCTGACGATCACCAGCCCCGCCCCGGGCGCCGTCGTCTCCTCGCGCGGCGGGCAGCGCGAGGTGCAGGTCAACGCCTACGACACGTCCGACAGGATGCGTCGGGTCCGCTACCGCGTCGACGGCAAGGGTGGATGGCACGACCTGAACCCGTCGGGCGCCTTCACCTGGTTCGCGGACTTGGGGGACGGTGCTCGCTCGTCCGGCGTGCACAGCATCGAGGTCGAGGCGATCACCGAGGCCGGCGAGAGCCGGCGGCGGTCGGCGCGCTTCCGCGTCACCGACGTGCGGCCGCCCAGGCCACGGACCGGCAGCGACTGGAACCAGTTCCACGGCAACGCCCGTCACAGCGGTGCGACCAGCGACACGCTCGGGCCGAACCTCCAGCTCGCCTGGATTCACCGCACGCCGGGCACGGCGCTGACGAACTCACCGGCGATCGTCGATGGGGTGGCGTACGCCGGGGTGCGTGACGAGAACGGGCTCAGGCGCGGCAAGGTGCACGCCATCGAGGTCAAGAGCGGTCGCAAGCTCTGGGACTTCCGAGCCGACTCCTCGGTCCACGGCTCACCGGCCGTCGCCGACGGCCTCGTGTACGTCCCCTCGCTGCACGGCACGCTGTACGCGGTCGACGCGAAGACGGGCAAGCTGCGCTGGAAGCGCGAGCCCGAGCCCGCCCCACCGGGACCCGCCCGGCAGCGCTCGTACTCGTACTACTCGCCGGCGGTTGCCGAGGGCAAGGTGTTCTGGGCGCACCAGACTCGCTACGGCAAGGCGAGCCAGGGGCTGTTGCAGGCATTGGATCCCAAGACCGGGGCGACGATCTGGGAGTCGCCCATGACCGGCTCGACGATGAGCGACGGCACGCCGGCGGTCGCCGACGGGCGCGTCTATGTCGGCAATCAGACGGCCGATCGGGTGATCGCCTACGACGCCGGCGATGGCCGGCGCCTGTGGGTCTCATCCAACGTGCTCGGCAGCTGGCAGGACGCCGCTCCGACTGCGGTCGGCGGAAGCGTGTTCATCGGCGCCAACAACGCCGTGATCGCGCGCGACGCGGCGGGATCGGACCTCTGGACCCACCGCAGCCCCGATGAGTCCTACATCTCGCAGAACGCCACGCCGTCGGCGCCCGCCGTCGTGGGGGACACGCTGTACATGGGCTTCCCCGATGGTCGCGTCACGGCGCTGACGGCGGCAACCGGACAGGTCGTCTGGACGGTGCGGCTGCCCGGCCGGAGGTACATGGGCGGCGTCCTGTCGTCCCCCGCCGTGAGCGGCGACACGCTCTACATCGGCGCCAACAACGGGCACCTGTACGCCCTCGATCGTCACACCGGCGCGGAGCGCTGGAAGTACGAGATCGGCACCTGGGTCGCCGGAGCTCCGGCCGTCTCTGGCAACGCCCTCGTGGTCGGCGCCTACGACGGCAACCTCTACGCGTTCACCGCGAAGGAGTAGAGCCCGTCCGGCGGAGCATTCGGTGGAGTGGCGACCTGGGG
>JALZJA010000361.1 GCA_030860005.1 Actinomycetota bacterium | reverse complement strand
GGGCAGCTCGTCGCCGCGGATGAGCGATAGGCCCTGGCCGAGCGGCACCTCGGGGGAGACGAGCTGCAGGCCGAGCAGCGGCGCCACGACGACGGTGTCGGCGCGGCCGTCGAGCAGCGCGTCCTCGAGCTCCTGATAGGCGCGGTCGAAGCGCTCGGCCGTGACGACGAACTCGGTCGCCTCGCTGAACACCCGGCTGATGAAGACGCGCAGCGCGACGTCGGCGCGCTCGCGCGGCTCGGCGGGGACGCGCGGCTCGGCCTGCTCGCGCAGGTAGTCGCCGACGCCGTCGAGGGCGGCGAGCGCGCGCACGGCGGCCGGGTACGACGGCAGCAGCTCGAGCATGCCCTTGCGGTCGCGGATGAAGTTCTCGGTCAGCGGCCGGTAGCAGTACAGCGGCGTGTCGCGACGCCGGCCGCGCGTCTCGACGAGCTCGAAGGCGACCTCGGCTCCCTCCTCGGTCTCGCCGGCAAGCTGCCAGGCGGCCTCTTCGGCGAACGCGCTGAGCGCGTCATAGAGCGGACGTTGACGCATCGCTGGACGCGTTCGCGGCCCGGAGCCGCGCTCCTGCTCGGTGCATCAGGACGTGCGTGCGCGCAGGATCACGTCGTGACTGGTGACGACCATCCCGAGGCGCTCTCCCAGACCCTCGATCGCCCGCTCGAGCTCGGCGTCCTCGAACGGCACGACATCGCCGGAGTCCTCCATGACGATGTGGTGATGGTGGTCGCCCGACGGGTCCACCGGCTCGTAGCGGGCGATGCCGTCGGAGTCGAAGCGGCGCACGAGCCCGAGGTCGTGGAGCGTCTCCAGCGCGCGGTAGACCGTCGCGCTCGAGCCGCGACTGCCCTCCGCGCGCAGCTGGTCGGAGATCTCCTGCGCGCTGAGCAGGCAGCTCTGATGGCCGAGCAGCTCGACGACCGCGCTGCGGCCGGCACTCGCGCGCAAGCCGGCGCCGCGCAGCACGAGCTGGCTGTGCTCCAGCCAGCGTTTGCGGGCACGGCGATCCATGCGCCTATCGTGCCATGCGACGTGGCTTCGGACGCCTGAGCTGAGCTCGACCGCAAGCCCGGGTCAGGCGGCGGCATCGACCGGCACGCCGGTCGACCCGAGGTCGGCGCATTCCGCGCCGAGCCAGCGCGAGCCGTAAGCGCGCATGTCATCGATGATCGGCAGCAGCGCGCGGCCCTTCTCCGTGAGCTGATACTCCACCCGCGGCGGCACCTCGGGGAAGGTATCGCGCTCGACGATGCCGGCCTCCTCGAGGGCCCGCAACCGTAGCGACAGCGTCCGCGGACTGATGCCCTGAAGCGAACGCTCAAGCTCGCAGAAGCGCGAGCGGCCCTCGGACAGGTCACGTATGAGCAGAAGCGTCCATTTGCCGCAAACGATCTCGGCCGTGCGGCAGACCGGACAGGTGTCGTCCATGGCGCAAGACTTTACCAACTGAAGCGAGGCGCGCCGAACGCGCCAGCCGAACACCTACGCGGCGCGCGTGGCCTCCGCGCTGGCGACGTCCGCCATCGTGGTGCCACGACGTCCGTCCGCGGCGAGCAGGAGCTTGAAGTCGTGCGGGCTCGTCGCCGCGCGCAGCGCATGCTCGACGTCCACGCGGCCGGCCTTGACGTGATCGAACAGCGCCTGGTCGAACGTCTGCATGCCGTAGTAGATGCCCTCGCTGATGACCTCCGCCAGCCGGCCGGTCTGCAGCGGGTCCATGATCATGTCGCGCACGCGGCCGGTCGTCCGCAGGATCTCGCACGTCGCGACGCGGCCGCCGTCGGTCGAGCGGACGAGTCGCTGCGAGATGACGCCCTTCAGCGTGCCCGCGAGCATCGCGCGCACCTGCTGGTGCATGTGCGGCGGGAAGAAGTCGATGATGCGGTTGATCGTCTCGGGCGCGTCGACGGTGTGAACGGTCGAGAGCACGAGGTGGCCGGT
This sequence comes from Actinomycetota bacterium, assembly GCA_030860005.1. GTDB lineage: Bacteria > Actinomycetota > Thermoleophilia > Solirubrobacterales > Solirubrobacteraceae > CADCVQ01. Next base: position 2,730 of record JALZJA010000361.1, on the reverse strand, counting down.
CTCGGCCGCGCTCAGCGCGGTGTGGACCGTCTCCTCGTCGCGCATCTCGCCGATGAGGATGACATCCGGGTCCTGGCGCAGCACGCGCCGCAGCGCGCGCTTGAACGAGAGCGTGTCCTGTCCGACCTCGCGCTGGTTGATGATCGACTTCTTGTCGCGATGCAGGAACTCGATCGGATCCTCGATCGTCACGATGTGCTTCGAGTAGCTGTCGTTGATGTGGTCGATCATCGCCGCGAGCGTCGTCGACTTGCCAGAGCCGGTCGTGCCGGTGAGCAGGACGATGCCGCGCTCCTCGTCGGCGAGCTGGCTGATGACCGGCGGCAGCATGAGGTCGCTCACCGAGCGGATCGAATGCGGGATCGCGCGGCAGACGAGGCTCAGCGTGCCACGTTGGCGGAAGGCATTGACGCGGTAGCGGGCCACGCCGGAGATCGAGTAGGAGAAGTCGACCTCGTGCTCGGTGTCGAGCTCCTCGAGCTTGACGAGATCGGTGAGCATCGTGCGCACCGCGGTCTCTGTGTCCTCGGCGGTGAGCGGACCGTCGCCCTCGATCGGGCGAAGCTCGCCGTCGATGCGCATCAGTGGCGGAACCTGGACCTTGAGATGCAAGTCCGAGCCGCCGAGCTGTACGAGGGTGCAGAGGGCGTTGTCGACGTCGAACACTCGGGGGGCATCGGCGCGCGGTGGCCCTCCATGAACGGCGCAGAGGGGCGCTGGACGGATGTTGAGCGGCGTTCGCCGCCCCACTTCAGCAGGGCACGCGCTTCAGCAACGAGCTCACGCAGCCGCCGATGCGGATCGGCGAGCGGTTGGCGCGCAGCGTGAACTTCGTCGACGAACCGATCCTTCCCGGTGCCGTCACGTAGATCCGGATGGTGGTCCGCGATGCGAGCCGGCGGCCCTTGAAGTACTTGGCGAGCGCGACCTTCGCGGTCTCGCTCGTGATCGAGATCGTGGCACGCTTGAACGGGCAGCGCGCTCGGACCGACAGCCGCTTCGGCGACTTGCAGCGCAGGCGCAGCTTCACGCCGCCGGGCACGTCGCTGACGGTGAGGCGGGAGATCTTCGTTCCGCGCGACGAGAGGCGGAACGTGGCGCTGATGCCGATCGTGATCGGGGGCAGGTCGGCGGCGGTCGAGGTCGTCGGCGGCGCAGGCGCAGGCGGAGCCGGAGGCGGAGGCGGCGGAGGAGGCGGAGGAGGAGGCGGAGGCGGCGGCGGAGGAGGCGGAGGCGGCGGAGGCGGAGGCGGAGGCGGAGGCGGAGCAGTGATCGTGGTGTTCTCGCAGTCCGCAAACGTGTCGATCGAGTCCGCGAACAGCGTGTCGACGCCGCCTGCGCAGTCGATGTTGTCGGCGGCGCCGTCGCGCGCCTCGACGGTGTCGGCTCCCGCGCCGCCCCTGATGGCGTCGGTCCCCGTACTTCCGTTGAGGCTGTCGTTTCCCCCGCCGCCGGCGAGCATCTCGTGGCCTGCGCCACCGGTGAGAGTGTCGCCGTCGCCGCCGCCGTTGAGCGTGATCGCCGCCGTTGGCAAGGCCGCCGTCATCGAGATGCGGTCGACGCCGTTCGCGCCGCTGACGTTGATTGCGGTCACGATGCCGGCGTCATCGCATTCGACCGCCGTGAGAACCGCCGCGCAGATCGTGGCCGCCGAAGGCTGGATCGTGATCGCGCCGGTGCTCGAAAAGCGGTACTCGTTGCCCGGCGTCCCGGCCCCCAGGGTCACCGTCGACGCCGCATCCGTCCCGACGAGGGCGAGCGTCTGGCCGTTGAGGAGCGTCAGCGTGTCAGCGGCCGCGAGCGACGCGCCCGGGCCGCATGCCAGCAGGGCGGCGCCAATCGCCGCGGCGATGCAACCCCGCACGCACCGTTTCCGCACGCGGCGAGGGTAACCCAGCATCCGTTGCCTCCACGCATGATGTGCGTCGTCTAGGCAAGTTGTGCGAACACTCGCAGGCCCGCCTGCGGGGAACGGAACCGGTCCGCGGCCATGCGCCGGGGTTCAGTCCCACTCCGGTGCCCACGACGGATCCGCCGTGCGGCCCCCGCGCTCCAGCGCCGCGATCCGCCCGCGCTGTTCGTCGTCGAGCTCGAAGTCGAAGACGTCGAAGTTCGCGGCGCGGTTGGCGTGCGAGGCGGCCTTCGGCACGGTGGCCACCTGCGGCTGATCGAGCAGCCAGCGCAGCGCGACCTGGCCCGGGCTCTTGCCGTGCGCGTCGCCGATCTCTCGCAGGACCGGATCGTCCAGCAGCCGGCCGTGCGCGAGCGGGGAGTACGCCGTCAGCATGAGATCGCGGTCGCGCGCGAGCGCAAGCATCTCACGCTGGCCGAGATACGGGTGGTACTCGACTTGGTCGGTGATGATCGGCGCGAGCTCGAGCGCCTCGCGCACGAGCGCGCTGGGGAAGTTCGAAACGCCCAGGTGGCGAACCTTGCCCGCGTCACGCAGTTCGCTCATCGCGCCGAGCGTCTCGGTCAGCGGGACGTCCGCGTTGGGCCAGTGGATGAGCAGCAGGTCGACGTAGTCCGTGCCGAGGTCGCGCAGAGAGCCCTCGAGCTGCTCGCGCACCTCGGCCGCCCGCAGCCGCGAGTACCACAGTTTCGTCGTCAGGAACACGTCGCCGCGATCGACGTCGGAGTCGGCGATGCCGCGCCCGACCGCGTGCTCGTTGCCGTAGGCACGCGCCGTGTCGATGTGGCGGTAGCCGATCTCGAGCGCGTCGCGGACGG
>JALZJA010000358.1 GCA_030860005.1 Actinomycetota bacterium | reverse complement strand
GCCGATCAACCTCGGCAGCGCCGAGCTGGTGACGGTGAACGGGCTGGTGGACGCCGTGGAGGAGATCGCGGGCACCTCGCTCGAGCGCCGCTACGACACCTCGGCGCCCAAGGGCGTGCGCGGGCGCAACAGCGACAACACGATGATCCGCGAGCGCCTGGATTGGGAGCCCGACACCCCACTGCGGGCCGGGCTCGAGCACACGTACCGCTGGATCCACGACGAGCTGGCCGGCCGGCCGGGCCTCGTGCGCCAGACAGCGGCCTCGGGCTGAGCGACGCCGCATAACGGCCATACGAGTATCGCCCTATAGTTCTGCGCTGTGAGCAATCTGCACCAGCTGGCGAGGGAGATCGGGGCGCCCGAGCGCACCCTGCGGCGTGCCGTCGCCGAAGGAGCGCTCCGCTGTCATCGGCCTGGGCCTCGCCGGCTTGAAGTCGACGCCGAGGAAGTTGCCTATCTCACCGAGCACTGGCCGCTGCTTGCGCAGTTGCGTGCAGCGCTGCGGACCGAGCCGCGCGTGCGCTTCGCGGCTCTGTATGGCTCCGTCGCCCGTGGTGAGGAGCGACCTGGTTCAGACATTGACCTTCTGGTTGCGCTGGATGACGATCGCCCTACCGCGGCCTCCGCCTTGGGGTTGCGCCTGCGCCGGCAGATAGGCCGTGAGGTCGATATAGCACTGCTGGATGACGTTGAGCAGCGCGCTCCCCTGCTGGCGTTGCAGGCGATCGATGACGGCCGAGTCCTCGTTGATCGGGATCAGTGCTGGTTGCGTCTGCATAGCCGACGCGCGATGCTGGCCCAGCGCGCGGAGGCCGACTTCGCAGTGCGGATGCAGGCGGCCGCTCAGGCAGCCGGAGAACTGATGGCGGGCTGACAGGTGGTCCGCGGAAAGCCGGGGGCGAGGCCTGGGCAGCCGCGAGCGATGGCTGGCACCGCTCGGCTCGCGGAGGTCGACCGTACCGCGCGGCGGCTCATCAGCATCAATGCTCAGAGGAAGGCTCTCGAACTCGCGCTCGAGCCATTCGATCCAGACTTCGACTCAAATGCCTGGGCCGAAACGTTCGAGTCGCTCAACCCCGGTGACCTCAACAAGATCAACACGGTCGTCGCCGCTTACGACTCGGTGGTGATGAACTTGACAGAGGTCATCAAGACTGGCACGCGGCTGGCCGGATTGTGGTCGAAGGGCCAGCCCCGTGTCGAGTCGGCGCTCCAAGTCGTTGTCACCGACGGCGGCCTGACACGGAAGCAGGCCGATCTGATCGAGCGCCTCTTTGTGATGCGCGGCAGGGTCTCCCACGCCTCCCCCGACGTTCGTGCCGACGAGTTGCGCGAGCACGTCATCGAGCTCCAGACTTCGATCATGGCGCTCAGTACGAGCGTCCTCGGTTGGCTGAGACGCCATGACATCAACTTTATTGGAGCCTAGGCTTTCGTCATGTCCGCGAACAGCTCCAAGGGAATGGCTCGCGGCCAACCCTCCGCCGGACTCGGCGTTCGTCCAGTCCCTGGCTCACGTGTCCGCCCGGGTGCGGGATGGGGAGCAGCTGCGCTTCGCCGTCCGCGAGTTTCTCGACGAGTTCCAGTTGCTCCCGCGCCCGGATCTCTTGGATCGGGCGATCCGCGAGCGACCTGTGCTGACCGGTTCGGCTCCCGCGGACGCCTACCTGGGTGCGCTGGCTGAGCATCTGGCTGCCACGCGCGGGCTCGTGCGGCCGGAGTGGGCGGTCGAGCAGGAGAGATTTCTGGACCGGTTCTGGTTCCTGAGCGACGTGCCCGGCTTCCGGGCGCTGGCGCTCGCTCAGTCCCCCGCCGCGTTTCGCCGTCGCGGCATCTTCATCGCCGGGGGCGCGCTGCAGCGCGTGTGAGCCCGTGGACCGGGATGAGATTGTCGCGGCGCTCGCTGCGCTCGGCGCTGCGCTCGAGCGCAGAGGCATTCAAGGAGAGATGTACGTCGTGGGCGGTGCTGCGATCGCGCTCGCGTACGACAGCCGCCGCTCCACGCGCGACATCGATGCCGTGTTTGAGCCCAAGGCTGCTGTCTATGAAGCGGCCGGCGAGGT
>JALZJA010000343.1 GCA_030860005.1 Actinomycetota bacterium | reverse complement strand
ACGGGCAGGCAGTCGGCTGTCAGCACGACGGCCGCGATGCCGGGCAGCGCCGTCGCCTGGCCGTCGGCGGCGACGGGCTCCCGGACCGGATCCGGCTGCTCGTGCACGCGCTGCACCTTGGCGGCGTGCACCTGGCAGCCCTGCACCGTGCGCTCGCGCGCGACGCCGATCAGGGCGGCGAGCCGGTCGCGGTTGGCGCCGACCGCCGCTGGGTCGTCGTCCGTGAAGAGCCCGAGGTTCAGCGCGTCGTACGGCGGGCTCGAGGCGCCGCCCCGGCGGGTGGTGAAGAGCGCGCGGCCGCCGGGCAGCGCGCAGCCGATGTGCTCGCCCTCCCACGCGAAGGGCTCGCTCAGCGTGGCCTCGAGCCGGGTTTCGTGGCGCGCGAATGCGATGGCAGGTCACGATACTGCGCCGCTCCGGCCGCCCCGGCTAGCCGCCCGCCGCGGGCTCCAGCGCGGCCGCGAGCTCGGCGTCGCAGCCTCCGACGAGCTCACCGTCGAGCCGTCGATCGAGCGTCGTCTGCAGTCGGCGGCCGATCTCGGGCCCCTCTGGGACGCCCGCGGCGATGAGATCGTCACCACTGATCGCGAGGCGGATCTCGCGCAGCTCGCCGAGCCAGCGCCGTGCCTGCTCCCGCGCGCCGGCCGCTCCGGCGAGCGCGGTCGCCTCGACGGGTGCGCCGCGCAGCACGCGCGCGAGCTCGGATGGCCGCTGCGCAGCACGCGCCGCCGCGGCCAGCTCGTTCGCTCGCCCGCAGGCCCGCAGCACCGAACGCTCGGCCGCAGTGAAGTCGAGCGCCGCCAGCAGCACATCGCGCTCGTCGCCGTCGGGCGCCAGCGACGCGCCGAGCACGACGAGGTCCGGCCGCCCCTCCCCTGCGGGCAGGAGCTCCAGCGCCGCCTGCGTCCGTGCGCGATCGGGCGCAAGCCACGGGGCGAGCTCGAGCTCGACGGCTGCCTCGAGCGCCGCGACCCGGTCTGGCTCGCTCAGCGCCAGGCGCAGCTCGTTGCCGATCCGGGCGCCTGAGACGGTCTGTAGGGCCCGATCGGCGACGGCGTCGGCCGCGAGGCGCGCGGTCCGCTCCTCGAGCGCGAAGCCCAACCGCGCCGCGTAGCGCGCCACGCGCCACAGGCGCGTCGGGTCGTCGCGGAAGCTGTTGGCGTGGAGCACGCGCAGGAGGCCTGCCTCGAGGTCGGCGAGCGCATGCTCGGCCGCTCGTAGCTCGCCCGTCGCGAGATCGAGCGCCAGGGCGTTGACCGTCACGTCGCGGCGACGCAGGTCGTCGTCGATGCCCGCCGGGCGCACGTCCGGCAGCGCCCCCAGCTGGGCGTAGGACTCGTCGCGCGCCGCGGCGAGATCCCAGCGACACTCGCCGCAGCGAACCGTGGCCGTCCCGAACCGCTCGTGGGCGGCGGAGGTGTCACCGAGCCGCGCCGCGAGCGGCCCGACCTCGCCCTCGACGACGACGTCGAGCTCGGCCGGCTCGCGGCGCAGCAGCAGGTCACGCACGGCGCCGCCCACGAGGTGCACACCGGCGTCGCCCGCAGCCGCGTCGAGCAACCGCTGGCCGCACGGCATCGCCCGCACGCGCTCGAGCAGATCCTCCATGGCGACAGTCTCGCGGCTGCGCGGAACCGGCGGGTGGCGCCCGCACGTCCCTCTACCATTGCCAGCCGTGACCCTTTCGCCCCGCGGCAAGCGCCGGCTGCCGTGGCTCGCGCTCGGGGCCGTGATGCTCGTGCTCATCATCGCCGGCGTCGTCCTCACGTTCTTCGGCAAGGGAGGCGACGTCTCGAATCGCGACGTGGCGTTCGTCGACACGTCGGAGGGCACGGCCGTCGTGGCCACGACACCCGCGGGCCGCCATCCGGCCGACGATCGCTTCACATGGCCGATCTTCGGCTTGACGAAGAGCCGCACCCACAACCTGCCGCTGCGCACGACGCCGCGCCCGCCGTGGCAGCAGGCGTGGGCTTTCCGCGGCAGCGTCCTGCTCGAGTTCACCCCGGTGCTGTGCGGCCGCTCGCTGTTCCTGCTGAAGAACAACGGGATGCTCTACGCGCTGTCGCGAACGGACGGGAGGGTGCGCTGGCGGCGCAAGCTCGGCAAGCTGGCCGCGTCGTCACCGGCGTGCGACGGCAGCTCCGTGTACGCCGTTGTGCTCTCGCGCAGGTTCAAGCGCAAGGCCGGGCTCGTCACGCGACTCACGGCGCGGACGGGCAAGACCGTGTGGACGCGCAAGCTCCCGAGCCGCGCGGAGTCATCTCCCCTGCTCGATCAGGGGCGGGTGTACTTCGGCACCGAGAACGGCACGGTCTACGCGCTGCGCGCCCGCGACGGCAGCGTGCGCTGGAAGGCGAAGGCCGCCGGGGCCGTCAAGGGTGCGCTGGCGCTCGACAGCGGCAAGCTGTACTTCGGCGACTACGGCGGAAGGGTCACCGCGATCCGCCAGTCCGACGGCAAGCGGGTCTGGCGCGTCAAGGCCCGCGCCGGCGGGCTGGGCATCGGCGAGAGCAACCTCTACTCGTCGGCGGCCGTGCAGTACGGGCGCGTGTACATCGCCAGCACGAACGGCAACGTCTACTCCTTCTCGACGTCCGAGGGCAAGCTCGCCTGGCGCAAGGGGACGGGCGACTTCGTCTACGCCTCGCCCGCCGTCGGCCGCGTCGGGGGACGCCCGACCGTCTTCATCGGCTCCTACAGCGGGCGCTTCTACGCGCTGGATGCGCGCAGCGGCAAGGTGCGCTGGTCACGTTCGCTGGGATCGAAGATCTCCGGCGGCGCGACGATCATCGGCGACCTCGTGTGGGTCTCAGATCTCGGCAAGAAGACGACCTGGGCACTCGGCGGCCGTACCGGCAAGACCGTCTACAAGACGCGCCGCGGCGCCTTTCACCCCGCGATCAGCGACGGGCGGCGCATCTACTTCTCCGGCTACTCCTCGCTGTTCGCGCTCGACCCGGAGGACCGCCCGTTCGACTCGCGCGCGGCGAGCATCCGCACGCAGCGCGCGGCGACCCGCAAGCGCATCGAGCGCCGCGCGGCCCTGCGCCGCTACCGCCAGCGAAAGTACCGCACGGCGCCGCACGGCCATCGTCACGAACACCGCGCGGGGCGCGCGCCCCGGCGCTGTCACCGCCACCGCCACCGCTACCGCCTGCGCGGCAACATCCAGCTGCTCGTCCACCGCCACTGCCACACGCACATCCGTCGGCGCTGATATGGAGTGCGGCCCGGTCTACCGTCGAACCGGGATGCCGGCGGCGGCGAGGTGCTCCTTGGCCTCGCTCACTCGGTACGTGCCGTAGTGGAAGATCGACGCCGCCAGGGCAGCGTCGGCGCCCGCGTGCAGCGCCGCTGCGAGGTGCTCGAGCTCGCCCGCTCCACCGGACGCGATCACCGGGACCCCGACCGCCTCGCTCACCGCGCGGGTGAGCCCGAGGTCATAGCCGTCGGTCGTACCGTCGCGGTCCATGCTCGTCAGCAGGATCTCTCCCGCTCCGCGCTCGACGCCCTCGCGCGCCCAGTCGACAACGTCGACGCCGGTGGCTGTCCGACCGCCGGCGACGTAGACCTCCCAGGTGTGACGTCGCACTGAGCGCTCCTCGAGCCGGGTCGCGCCACGTCCCTTGCAATCGATGGCGAGGACCACGCACTGCGCGCCGAACACGTCCGCGAGCTCGCCGATGAGCTCGGGACGCGCGACCGCGGCCGAGTTGACCGAAACCTTGTCCGCACCCGCGTCGAGGACGCCCTGCGCGTCGGCCGCAGAGCGGATCCCGCCGCCGATCGTGAACGGGATGAAGACGTCGTCGGCGACACGGCGCGCGAGCTCGACGACCGTGTGGCGCTTGTCGCTCGTCGCGGTGATGTCGAGGAACACGAGCTCGTCGGCGCCCTCGGCGTCGTAGTGCGCGGCAAGCTCGACGGGATCGCCCGCGTCGCGGATGTCGACGAAGTTCGTCCCCTTGACGACGCGGCCGGCGTCGACGTCAAGGCACGGAATGACGCGCTTGAGGTGCACCCGGCGAGAGTAATGCGTGTGATGTCGCCCGCGTGTGACGTCGCCGGGAGGTCGCCGGTTTCCGGCGACGGGCACACGCCCGACGCCCGAAGGGTGGCGGGTGGGTCGGCGAAACCCTTCATTCCTCCTCGGCTCCTGCCGATAAGCAGGTCGTGCACGTCGCTCGCTCGTCGCTCATCTCCACGGCGCTCTTCGGGGGAGCGGTCGTCCTGTGGTCGGCGTTCGGTGACGCCAGCCCCTGGCGCACGGCCGCGGTTCTCATCGGAGCCGGGTTGATCGCGTGGGCGCTGCATCGGGATCTCCCAGCGCCCGGCGCGACGCGGCGTCCGCGAGCCGTCCAGCGCTGCGTGCCGACACCATGCACAAGCTACGGTCACAGCAGACGGGGCCACCACGACCGCGCGGCACGCCTGCCACGTGATGTCCGATGCACCGCACGGGGTGGCCTGCGAGGTCGCCGTCATCTGACGCGTCGCCGGGCGCGGCGCTGATCGGCACCCCTCGCCCGCCTCGAACCCCCACACGAAAGGCCCCGCCAGGTGGCGGGCACTCGCACTTCGGTGGGCATCCTCCTGGGGAGCGCCGCGCTAGGCGTAGCTCCCGTCGAGCGCGGCCTGGCCCTCTGCGACGGTGAAGCGCCGCTCGTAGAGCGCCGTGCCGACGATCACGCCGGTCAGGGTGGCGTGGCGCAGTGCCGCGAGCGCCTCCAGGTCCTCGCGCCGCCCGATCCCGCCCGAGTACAACAGGCGGCCACGGACGACGCCGGCGAGGCGGCGCACGGTCTCGAGGTCGGGGCCGTCGAGCATCCCGTCGCGGTCGACGTCGGTGAACACGAACGTGCCCACGCCGCGGTCCTGGAGGCGTTCGATCGCGTTGTCCGCCGTGGTCTGCGTGGTGTGAACCCAGCCCGCGGTCGACACGAACCCGCCGCGCGTGTCGACGCTGACGACGGTGCGCTCGGCGAACGCGGCGACGACCTCGTCGAGTAAATCCACGTCCGCGAATGCGGCCGTGCCGAGGATCACGCGACGCGCGCCGGCGCCGATCGCGTCGTTGACGGCCTCCATCGTCCGCAACCCGCCGCCGAACTGCACCGGCACCCCAAGCTCGCGCGCGATGCGTTCGACATGGTGCAAGTTCTGCGGGCTGCCCGTGCGGGCGCCGTCGAGATCGACGACGTGCAGGAAGCTCGCGCCTGCCTCGACCCATGCGCGGGCCGCATCGACCGGATCGTCGCCGTAGACGGTCTGCGCGTCGAAGTCGCCCTGCACGAGGCGCACCGCCTTGCCATCCGCGATGTCGATCGCGGGGTAGAGGATCACGACGCAGCGGCATGCACGGTCGCGCAGATGCCGGCGAAGTTTCGCAGCAGCGCGAGCCCATGCGTCGAGGACTTCTCCGGGTGGCACTGCGCGCCGAAGACGTTGCCGCGCTGTACGAACGACACGAACGGTGAGCCGTAGGCGCCCATGCCGAGCACGACCGACTCGTCGGCGGGCTCGGGGACGAAGGAGTGCACGTGGTAGAAGGCCGCCGGGTCGGGCAGTCCCTCGATCAGCGGCGAAGGGCGCCTCCAGCGCACGGCGTTCCAGCCGATGTGCGGCAGCTTGAGGCCGCCGGCGTCGAGGCGCACGATCCGCCCGGGCAGCAGTCCGAGGCCGTCGGAGCCCTCGTGCTCGACGGAGCGCTCGAACAGCAGCTGCATGCCGAGGCACAGCCCGATGACGGGCACGCCGGCCGCCGCGCGCTCGCGCACGGGCTCGTCGAGGCCGAGCGCCCTCAGCCGCCGAATCGCCTCGGGGAACGCGCCGACGCCGGGCACGACGAGCCCGTCTGCGCAGCGCAGCTCGTCGGGATCGGAGGTCTGAAGCAGCGTCGCGCCGATGCGCTCGAACGCCTTGGCGACCGAGCGGCGGTTGCCCATCCCGTAGTCGACCATCGCGATCATCGCGAGGGCCTACGCCGCGAGTCGACCCCGCCGTCAGTGCAGCAACGACTCGATATCACGACGTGAGCGTTCCCTTCGTCGACGGCACCCCGGTCTCCGTCGGGTCGATCGCGACGGCGGCGCGCAGCGCGCGGGCGAAGGCCTTGAAGCTCGCCTCGATCATGTGGTGGGCGTTCGTGCCCGCCTGGACCTCGATGTGCAGCGTCATTCGCGCGTTGTTGACGACCGCGCGGAAGAACTCCTCGAGCAGCTCGTGGTCGAAGCCGCCGGTCATGCCGGCGGGCAGCCCGCCGTCGCTGAGCGCGAGGTACGGCCGGCCGGAGACGTCGATCGCGCAGGCCGCGCGCGCCTCGTCCATCGGCACGACCGCGTGGCCATAGCGGTAGATCCCGGCGCGGTCGGCGAGGACCTCGTCGAGCGCCTGCCCGAAGACGATGCCGACGTCCTCGACGGTGTGGTGCGAGCCGGTCTGCAGGTCACCGGTCGCCTGCACGTCGAGATCGAGGCGCCCGTGGCGGGCGACCAGGTCGAGCATGTGATCGAGGAAACCCACGCTCGTCTCGCGGGTCCCCTCGCCGCTGCCGTCGAGCGCCAGCGACAGCCGGATCTGTGTCTCCTTCGTGTCGCGATTCTTCTGCGCTGCGCGGGTCATGACCGCGGATTCTCCCCTACCCGCGCCTCCATCGACTCGGCGTGTACGTCAAATCCCTCCGCGCGCGCGATCGGGGCGCCGGCGGCGGCGAGCGCCGCGGCCGCGGCGCCGACGTGCACCTCGCTCATGCGCCGGCGAAAGTGGCGCGGCGACAGGCCGGATGCGAAACGCGCCGCACCCCCCGTCGGCAGGCAGTGGTTCGAGCCCGCGACGTAATCGCCGAACGCGGTCCCGCCGCCTGCGCCGATGAAGACGCAGCCCGCTGAGCGCACCCGCCGCGCGAGCTGCTCTGCGGCGGGGCCAACGAGCTCGAGGTGCTCGGGGGCAACGGCGTCGGCGAACGCGAGCGCATCGGCGAGCGAGTCGGCGTGCGCGAGGACGAACGCCGCCGGATCGCTGGCGGGACGCTCGGGCGCGAGACGCTCGATCTCGGCGGCGATCGCATCGAGCACCCCGAGGTCGCTCGAGACCGCCATCACCGGTGCACCCGGGCCATGCTCTCCCTGTGCGAGCAGGTCGAGCGCCACGAGCCGCGGGTCGGCCGTGCCGTCACACAGCACGAGCACGTCGCTGGGGCCGTAGAAGCCGTCAATGCCGACGACGGCTGAGACCTGCCGCTTGGCCTCCTGCACGATGAGGCTGCCCGGGCCCGCGATGACGTCGACGCGCTCGATCGCCTCGGTGCCGTACGCGAGCGCCGCGATGCCGTGCGCGCCGCCCATCGCGTAGACCTCGCGCACGCCGCACAGCGCGCACGCGCCGAGGATCAGCCGATCGATCTCGGGCGGCGTCAGCACGACGACCTCCTCGACCCCCGCGGCGCGGGCGGTGACGACGCCCATGACGACGGTCGACGGATACGGCGCGCGCCCGCCGGGGACGTAGATCGCCGCCCGCCGCACCGGCACCTCGCGCAGGACGACGCTGTGGCCCTGCGGAAGGTCGACCGCGATGTCCTCGGCGACGCCCGCGGCGGCCACGAGCGCGACGTTCGTGATCGCCGTCTCCAGGCCGTCGCGGACGGCGGCATCGAGCTCGACGGCCAGCTCCCCGGGCTCCACGAGCAGCGACCCCGCGGGCGGTGCGCCACCGAGGTCGTAGTTGGCGACGAGCTCACGCAGCGTCCGGTCTCCTCCCTCGCGCACCGCAGCGACGATGTCGGCCACGACCGAGCTCACCGATGCCGGCGCGGGCGCGAGGGCCCGGACGGCCGCGGCAGCGGTCGCGGGATCGCCGCCGACCCGCACGCGCTCAAGGCGCACGAAGCTTCTCCAGCATCGCGTCGATCGCGCCGGCCTTGAGCTTGTGGGCGACCGGGTTGGCGATCAACCGCGCGGTCGAGGTGAACAGGTCCTCGCGGATGACGAGGTTGTTCTCGCGCAGCGTCGTGCCGGTCGCGGTGAGGTCGACGATCGCCTCGACGAGCCCCGTCAGCGGCGCGAGCTCGACCGAGCCCTTGACCTCGACGATCTCCGCCTGGCGGCCCGTGTGCTCGAAGAAGGCCGCGGCCGTCTTGGGGTACTTCGTGGCGACGCGCATGACGCCCAGGCGCCGCAGGGCCTCCGCGGAGGGATCGGGCCCGTCCACGGTCGCAAGGACCATCCGGCAGGCGCCGTACCCGAGATCGAGCAGCTCGTAGACGTTGCGCTCGGCCTGCTCGGTGAGGACGTCCTTTCCCGTGATGCCGACGTCGGCGGCGCCCGCCTCGACGTACGTCGGCACGTCCGAGGGTCGCATCGTCACGACGCCGACGTCAGCGAACAGCAGCTTGCGGTCGTTGGAGCGCACCTCTGCCGTCTCAAGACCGAGCGCGTCGAGCAGGTCGAGCGTCTGCGCGAAGAGCGCGCCGCGCGGGACGGCGATCGTCAGACCGTTCATCGCTCGCGCTCCTCCCCCGCGAGCGCGATGTGCAGCTTGTCGATGCCGAGCGCGAAGCCGACCGCCGGCAGCGGGCGGCCGAAGCGTCCGAGCAGCTCGTCGTAGCGACCGCCGCCCCCCAGCGGCTCGCCGAGTGCGGGGTCATAGACGTCGAACACGGCGCCGGTGTAGTAGCCGAGGTCGCGTATGAGCCCGAGGTCGAAGATGACGCGCCCGGCCACCTCCGGCGCAAGCAGCGCGAGCACGCGCCGCAGGCCGGCCACGGCGCCGGCGATGGGGCCTTGCGCTGCGGCCAGCACGTCGGCGTCGCCGCGCAGCTGCGGCACGCGCAGCAGCAGCTCCGCGTCGTCGTCGGCGAGCTCCAAACCTCCGAGCGCGCCTTCCAGCGCGACGAAGTCGCGCGCGGCAAGCGCCGCCATCAGCCGCTCGTCGGCCTCCTCGGCGACCTCCAGCGAGCGCAGCAGCCGCGGATACAGCGACGCGTCACCGAGGCCGATCCGGTAGCCGCGCAGGCCCGTCGCGTCGAGTGCATGACAGAGGACCGTCAATGCCTCGGCGGTGCCGTCCGGCGCGGGCGCACCGACGAGCTCGATCCCCGCCTGCAGGAACTCGCGCATCTGGCCGCGGTGGGGCCGCACGCCGCGATAGGCGTGGGCGAAGTAACACAGCCGCAGCGGCGGGTCGGCCGTCGGGTAGCGCGTGGAGACCAGGCGCGCGATCGGGATCGTCATGTCGGTCCGCAGTGCCAGCACCTCGCCGTGGTCGTCGAACACGCGGTAGGCCGGCGGCAGGCCGCCGCCGCGCGCGAGCACCGCCTCATACTCGAGCGCTGGCGTCCACACCTCGCCGTAGCCGTCGCGCTCGAAGACGCCGCGCACGCGCTCGGTGATCTCGCGCAGCTCGCGCATCTCGTCGGGCAACACGTCGCGCGTTCCCGAGGGGATCGGGTGGATCGTGGTGCGGATGTCAATCGGCGGGCGCACGGCGGGTGCAATCTAGTCGGGCGCACCGCCAGGCCACCCGGTGGTGCCTCCGACGGGATGTGCTAGGCGTGTACGGGCTCGGTGGCGACGCGCTCGATGTGGGCACCGAGGTCGCGCAGCCGCTCGTCGATGCGCTCGTAGCCACGGTCGATCTGGCGAATGTTGCCGATCTCCGACCGGCCGTCGGCGCACAGCGCCGCGATCAGCATCGCCATTCCGGCGCGAATGTCGGGCGACTCCACGCGCTCGCCGCGCAGGCGACACGGGCCCGAGACGATCGCCCGGTGCGGGTCGCAGAGCGTGATGTCCGCCCCCATGAGGACGAGCTTGTCGGTGAAGATCATGCGGTTCTCGAACATCCACTCGTGGATGAGCGCGGAGCCGGCGCTCTGCGTCGCGACCGCAACGGCGATCGAGGTCAGGTCCGCCGGGAACGCCGGCCATGGCCCGTCCTGCACGGTGATCTTGTGCTCGCCGAGGTCGCGGGCGACGACGAGCGTCTGCCCACCCGGAACGATGACGTCGTCTCCGTCGAGCTCGCTGCGCACGCCGAGCCGATCGAAGACGAGCCGGATCATCCGCAGATCGCGCGGGATCGTGTTGCAGATGCGCAGCTCGCCGCCGGTGACGCCCGCGAGCGCCATGAAGGAGCCGATCTCGATGTGGTCGGGGCCGATCGTGTGGTCGCAGCCGTGCAGGCCGGCGGTGCCGTTGACGGTCAGGACGTTCGAGCCGATGCCCTGGATGTCGGCGCCCATCTTTACGAGCATCCGCGCGAGATCCTGAACATGCGGCTCGCAGGCGGCGTTGCCGATGACGGTCGAGCCCGGTGTGCGGGCGGCAGCCAGCAGCGCGTTCTCGGTCGCCATCACCGACGGCTCGTCCATGAACACGTCGCCGGCGCGCAGCCCGCCCGGCGCGCGCAGGTCGATGTCGCGGACGTGCTCGAACGTCGCGCCGAGCGCTGCGAAGGCGTCGAGGTGCGGGTCCAGGCGCCGCCGGCCGATGACGTCGCCGCCCGGCGGGGGCATGCGCACGCGCCCGAAGCGGGCCAGCAGCGGCCCGGCGAGCAAGAACGAGGCCCGGATGCGCTCCGACAGGCGGCGGTCGATCTGCGAATCGGGGGTCAGGTCGGCGGCGCACAGCGCGATGTCGTGCTCGCTGCACCAGCTGACCCGAACACCAAGCGCCTCGAGCAGGTCGATCATCGTGGCGACGTCCTTGATTCGCGGGACGTTGCGCACCACGACGTCATCCTCGGTCAGGACCGAGGCGGCAAGAATGGGGAGGGCACCGTTCTTGTTGCCGGCCGGCACGATCGTGCCCGACAGCGCGATGCCCCCGTCTATGACGAACTTCTCCATGAGCTTGCGCCGTCCGACAAGCACTTCAGGGCCGGAGGGCTGGGCTAGGGTAACAGCCATGCCCTCCCGGATTTCGCGCGAAGAGGCGTGGTCCCTGCTCAGCCAGTGGGTTCAGCCCGAGTCGTTGCGCCGCCACTGCCTGGCGGTCGAGGCCGCGATGGTCGCCTACGCGCAGCGTGCGGGCGAGGACGAGGAGCTGTGGGGCGTCACCGGGTTGCTGCACGATGCCGACTACGAGCGCTTCCCGGACATGGACGACGAGGAGCAGGGTCACCCGCGCACGATCATGGCCGAGCTCGAGCGACGCGATGCGTCGCCGGAGATCGTCCGCGCGATCGCCGCTCATACCGACTTCCTCGGTGTGCCGCCGCAGTCGCCGATGGAGCGCACGCTCGTTGCGGTCGACGAGCTCTGCGGCTTCCTCATCGCGTGCGCCTACGTGCGCCCGGAGGGAATCCACGGCCTGACGCCCAAGTCGGTCAAGAAGAAGCTCAGGCAGCCCTCGTTCGCCGCGGCGGTCAACCGCGACGAGGTCCGCGGCGGCGCCGAGCAGGTCGGCGTCGACTTCGACGCCCACGTCGCGTTCGTGATCGCCGCGCTCGAGGAGCGAGCGGACGAGCTCGATCTGCACGGGAGCAGCGCCGCGTAGGCGAGCTCGCCACGCGAACGCTTCCATGCAAGAGGCGTTGCAGGCGTCGTCCGGGCTTTTGGCCTGCAGATCCGCGTGTTCTGGCTGCCCGCGCGCCGCCGCGCGATGTCCCGCCCGGCGATCCGTCCGCCGACGCGCATACGGTGACGAACACATGTTCGCTCGCCTGATCACCGACCTCAAGCATCGTCTGCTGAGAACTGCGGCGTACCTGACGGCGTTTGCATTGCTCGAGGACCCTTCTGCGCGCCTGGCTGCGCTCCACCCCGCCGAGCACCCCCACCGCCTGACCGCGGGGGCCCGACTGCCGGCACGGCGCCCGGGCAGCGTACGTTCGTCTCAGCAGCCGTGCACGACGGCGCAGCACTCGGTCTTCCATGCCCGGAGCGCGCGCCGCCCCGCCTCCGACGCACGACCGGCCGCCCAACGGGCCGCCCATTGACCTCGATCTTGCAGCAAGGTCGGAACGCGGTCGCTTGCAGTAAGCGCGTTTGACGAGTTGTCGGCGTGGTCTGGGGCGCTGAGGAGGCTTGTTTTGGGCGCCTCGGGCGGGGTGGGTTGGTGTCG
>JALZJA010000268.1 GCA_030860005.1 Actinomycetota bacterium | reverse complement strand
GCGACCGTGACAGCTCCGGGGCGCAACCGACCATGTCCGTGTGGCAGCGGGGTGAAGTACAAGAAGTGCTGCGGTGCCGGCGAGCCCGCGCACCGAGACGGCGCGCGCAAGCCCGCCTACGAGCCCGGGGCCGAGCGCGATCCCGCCTACTGGCGGGCGCTGAAGGCGGCCCGCAACCGCTTCGCGATGCCCGCCGTCGTCTGGGAGGACCCGCGCACGATGGCGGCGATGCTCGGCCTGCCGCAGCGGCCGGGGTTCGATGCGCGCCGCCCTCCCGTCGACGAGGACTTCGACTCGCTCGTCGCGCAGCTCGAGCGCGCTGCTGCGGCGGGCGGCCACCACGTCTGGATGCGCTCCGCCGCAGCCGGCGATGAGCTCGTCTTCGCCTTTGCAGCCGACCAGCAGCTCAACGCGGCGATCAAGCGGCTGCGCGGCAGGCGCTTCGACTTCGTCGAGCGCACCTGGACCGTCCCCGCCGAGCCCTCGCGGGCGGCGGCGGTGCAGGCGCTGCTGGAGGACCACCCGTGGCTGACGGTCAGCGATGACGTCGCGGATTGGCTTGACGCCCATGCGCACGCGTGGGCGGCGCTCGCGACCGTTGTCGAGCACGAGCGCGCGCCGTGGTTCGTCGTCGACACGCTGTACGGCGCGGTCCCGCTACAGCTCGCGCAGGGCGCGGCGCAGCTGGACGGCGGCACGCTGCTGCTGCGCGCCGACCCGGCGGCCGCGGAGCTGCTCGACGGCCGCGCCTCGATCGAGCTCGACGCACCGGCGACGGCGGTCCTGTCGGCGCTGCGAGCGGGCGGGCGCCCCGCCGGCGCCAGCGTCTGCCTCGGGCGTGACGAGGAGGGCGAGGAGCGCTTCGAGCTGCGCACCGACTGGCTGTTCAGCGCGGCGGACGAGTTCGCGCTGCTGCCGGAGGCCTGGGTCGCCTCCGTCCGGGCCGAGCGCTGCGCCTTCGACGTCCAGGCAGATGTGCTCGCCATTCCGTCCGACCCCGCGCTGGCCGCGCGGCTGCGCGAGCTGCTCGAGGCGCACCCCGACGTCTACGTCGAGGACCAGGCGGCGCGCAGGCTCCAGGCGCTCGAGGCCGAGCGGGTGCGCGCCGAGGCGACGATCGCGCTGTCGCTCGCCCACGACGCGCCGCTGCACGTCGACGGGCTCGGAGGCGAGCTGCGGCCGTTTCAGCGCGCGGCGGTCCGCTACGTGCTCGACCAGCGGCGCACGTTCCTCGCCGACGAGCAGGGGCTGGGCAAGACGATCGAGGCGCTCGCGGCGCTGGAGGCCGACGGGGCGTTCCCGGCGGCGGTCGTGTGCCCGGCGAGCATGAAGCTCGTGTGGGAGCGCGAGTGCGCGCGCTGGCTTCCGGGGCGCAGCGTCGCGGTGCTCCACGGCCGCTCGGCGCAGGGCTGGATCGGCGGCGCAGCGGACCGCGCCGACATCGTGCTGTGCAACTACGACATCCTCGAGGCGCACGCCGAGCGCCTGGCGGCGCGCGGGCTGCGGGCGACGGTCTTCGACGAGTCGCACTACTGCAAGGACCCCCGGCGCAAGCGCACGAAGGCGGCGATCGCGCTCGCCGAGCGCGTCGCCGATGACGGTCTGCGGCTCGCGCTGACGGGGACGCCGATCGTCAACCGCCCGAAGGACATCGTCGCGCAGCTACGGCTCGTCGGGCGCCTGGGGGACTTCGGCAGCGGCGCGGGCCTCAGCCGGCGCTTCCGCGGCGCCAAGGCGCTGGACCGGCTGCACTGGAACCTGCGCGCGCACTGCTACGTGCGTCGCACGAAGGCCGACGTCCTCCCGCAGCTGCCGGCCAAGCGCTTTGCGAGCGTCCCGATCGAGCTTGACAACGCCGCCGAGTATCGCCTCGCCGAGGAGGACGTCATCGCCTGGCTGCGCTCCCAGCCGCTGGACCTGCGCGCGCTCGAGGCGAAGGTCGCCGCGGCGCTGCGCGCCGAGCAGCTCGCGCGCCTGAACTACCTGCGCCGGCTCGCCGCGCGGGGCAAGCTGCGCGCCGCGATCGCATGGATCGAGGACTTCGTCGCGTCGGGCGAGCCGCTGGTCGCGTTCGCCCATCACCGCGAGGTCCAGCACGCGCTGATCGAGCGCTTCCCGCGCGCGGCGCACGTGCTCGGCGACGACGACCTGCCAGCCCGAGCGTCCGCGGTCGCGGACTTCCAGCGCCCCGACGGGCCGCCGCTCATCGTCTGCTCGCTGCAGGCGGCCTCGCAGGGCATCACGCTCGTGCGCGCCTCCAACGTCGCGTTCCTCGAGCTCGACTGGACCCCGGCGCGCCACGACCAGGCCGAGGACCGCTGCCACCGCATCGGCCAGCACGACGCCGTGACGGCGTACTACCTGCTCGCCTGCGAGACGATCGACGAGCAGATGG